>CATWBR010000322.1 GCA_958349075.1 uncultured Clostridium sp. | reverse complement strand
CGGCACTTGCGTTTTTTGTCCCGGCGGTGGCGGTTCCGCAGAAGGTGATGAGGATATTTACAACGGGGGGGGATGCGGTACGCATTGGAGCGTCCTACCTGTCCCTGGTGGCTCTTTCTTATCCATTTATCGCGGTCAGCAATACATACGTAGCCATGCAGAGGGCGGTGGGCAAGGTAAAAGCCCCGGTTGTCATCAGCAGCTGCACGATCCTGATTAACATATTTTTTAACTATACCTTTATTTTCGGTAAATTCGGAGCGCCTGCCATGGGCGTAGTCGGCGCGGCTTTAGCCACACTGATTGCGCGTATCGTGGAGATGACGGCCCTGCTTTTGGTGGTGTATTTAAACAAGTCGCCTCTGGCCTGCCATCCGAAGGAGCTGTTCGGCTACTCGGCCGCTTTCGTGAAAAAATTCTTTGCCACGGCATCGCCGGTCATTGCCAATGAGTTTATCTGGGGGCTGGGAGTTACGATGTATTCACTGGCATACGGACGCATGGGGGACAATGCGGTGGCGGCGATTACGGTTGCCACGACGATTCAGGATATTATGTCGGTTCTGTTCCAGGGACTGAGCGCCGCAACAGCGGTAATTCTTGGAAACGAGCTGGGAGCCGGCAAGATGAAGAGGGCGGAGCGGTATGCGAAGAACTTCCTGATTCTTCAGTTTATCATTACCGTGATCATGGCGTTCTTCTGTGCAGGCGTCCGCTGGCAGATTATCGATCTCTATAGGCTGTCGGGTGATGTGGCCCGTGATGTGAGCCGGTGCCTGATTGTCTTTTCATTGTTTATGCCGTTTAAGATGTTTAACTATGTCAATATCGTAGGAGTACTGCGAAGCGGCGGGGATACCGCTGTCTGCCTTTTCCTCGACTGCAGCGGCGTATGGCTGATCGGAATTCCGATGGCCTTTGTGGGAGGACTGGTTTTAAAACAGCCTATCTACATAGTCTATGCGATGGTGACGCTGGAGGAGGTTTATAATACGGTTCTCAGCTATCTGAGGTACAGACAAAGAAAGTGGCTTAAGAACCTGACGGCGGAGATACAGGGGTAGCGTAAGATAGCAGCACTGCAAAGGTTTGTGCATGGGAGGCGGTAATCCGGCACGGAGCAGGCAGGAATAGGGGAGGAGAAGAGAAGTGAACGAGGAAGAGAAGATCTATGCAGGGAAAATGTTTGATCCCAGGAAGAAGGAGCTGAAAGATATTAAACACAGGGCGCACGAGGCATGTCTCCGCTATAATTCCATGGATGAGTACGATGAAAAACGCCTTCCAATCATCAGGGAATTTATCGGAGGGATAGGGAAGACTTATTATTTTCAGGGGCCTATACAGTTTAACTATGGAAGCCATACCTTTATCGGTGAGAATTTCTTTGCCAACTTTAACCTGATGGTGATGGATGATGCGCGGGTTTATATCGGTAATAATGTCTGCTTTGGTCCAAATGTATCGCTGATGGCGACAAACCATCCGCTGATCGCAGAGGAGAGGGTGGGGCTTGATAAGGACGGCAACACGACGATGGCGGAATTCGCAGAGGAAATCCATATCGGGGACAACGTCTGGCTGGCCTGCAATGTAGTGGTTCTTGGCGGCGTAAGGATCGGGAATGGGGCTGTGATAGGGGCCGGCAGCGTCGTGACGAAGGACATCCCCGACAATTATCTCGCCTTTGGCAATCCCTGCCGCCCGGTGCGCCCCATTGGCGCAGAGGACAGCAGGAGAGATTTAATTCTTGAGGAGGACATGGAACATTTTAGTTTTAACAGGAAATGCTGACCCCGTAATGTCTCATCCAGAAATCTACCTGGATCAGATAGGCCATGAGCTGCGGAGCAGCCATTAACTGGCCGTACCATGGTTTTCCATAGTCGGAGGGACTTTCCAGGAAACGCTCCACCTTCTTTTTATCCAGGAAGGGAAGCACCGGTGAGGAAGAGTCGCCGAGAATATCACGGACCCGTCCGGCCAGCAGGGCCTCGTAGTTCCGGTCGTAAGTTTTAGGGTACGGAGATTTGCGCCGGAACAGGATTTCGTCCGGCAGAAGACCGCGTCCGGCTTCGCGCAGAAGCGCTTTTGCAACGCCTCCCCGGGCCTTCATTTCCCATGGTACGTTGAAGAGATATTCTATAATGCGGTGATCGGCAAAGGGAACACGGGCTTCCAGGCCGCTGTACATACTGGTGCGGTCCATTCTGTTTAAAAGAGTCTGCATAAACCAGCGCAGGTTCAGATAAGAGATTTCCCGGCGCCTCGCTTCCTCCGCATTTTCGCCGTCCAGCTTCGGCACCTCCGCGATGGAGGCGTCATAGGTTTGTTTGACATAGTCGTCCATTTTAAGGTAATCCAGGAAGTCGTCGGACAGGAGCACTTTTCTGGCCTCCAGATCCATCGTCCAGGGGAAGGTGTCGGCCATGAAACATTCTTTTTTATGGAACCAGGGATAACCGCCGAAGATTTCGTCGGCACATTCCCCGGTCAGCGTTACCTTGTGATGCTTTGCAACGAGGGAACAGAAATAGAGCAGGGAAGAGTCCACATCGGCCATAGCGGGAAGATCGTGGGCTTTTACCGAATCAAACAAAAGGTCTGCCTGATCCTTTGTGGAACACTCCAGGAACGTATGCTCGGAACCCAGAAAATCCACCATTTTATCTACATAGGGGCGATCCTGGGAGGGTTGGAACGAGCTGGCTTTAAAGTTTTCTGCATTTCCGGTAAAGTCAAAGGAATAGGTGTGAAGCCGTTTGTTCTGCTTATTAAGCTCCTCCGCGCAGATGGCGGAGACAAGGGAGGAGTCGACGCCGCCCGATAAAAAGGTACAGATGGGGACATCCGACACCATCTGGCGCTTTACGGCATCCCGGAGAAGAAAACCGGTTTTTTCAACCGTATCCTCGAACGAGTCGGTATGGACATGGCTTTCCAGTTTCCAGTAGGCCTCCTGGCGGTTGCCGGAGCGTGTGCAGCAGAGGAAATGGCCGGGAAGCACTTCATGGATATTCTTATATACACCGCATCCGCTAGTTCTGGCCGGACCGATGCTGAAGATTTCATTCAAGCCCTTTTTGTCTACTTCCGGGCGGATTCCCGGGAAGGCGAGAAGGGCTTTTAGTTCCGAGCCGAAGACAACTGTATCGATATCTTTACGGACCGTGTAAAAAAGTGGCTTGATCCCGGAACGGTCGCGGTAGAGCAGAAGCCGGTCTTTAACCGTATCCATGATAGCCAGTGCAAAAATGCCGTTTACCCTGGTGATAAAATCACTTCCCCAGGACTGATAGGCTTTTAACAGTACCTCCGTGTCACCGGAGGTATCAAAGGAATGGCCTTCCAGGCGAAGCGCCTCCCTCAGTTCTTCCGTGTTGTAAAGTTCACCGTTATAGACGATGCCAAAGCCATTGGAACCGTCCTTTCCTATCATAGGCTGATGCCCGGTGACCAGATCGACAATGGAAAGGCGCACCTGGGCCAGGCCGAAATGCTTATTCAGGAAACAGCCCTCATCGTCCGGTCCTCTGCGTTTCTGGGCCCGGTTCATTGCGTCCAGAATGTTCATATTGTTCTCTTTTTCCTCTGTAAAATCTTTGTTCGGGTTGAAAAATCCGGAAATTCCGCACATAATGATTCCTCCTTACATTTGCTGTTGCTGTGCATCGCGCAGCGTGATTGCTGGGCGTAGTGTACAGTAACAAATTTATACCAACATCAGGCAGGCGGCTGCAAAAGCGGCCGTAAAGCCGATCAGAACCGGAATGAGGTTCTTTCGGGCCAGCTCGATGGGGTTTACATTACAGATGGCGGCAACCGGAATCAGTCCCCAGGGAACGATGGTACCTCCTCCGACAAAGATGGCTCCTATCTGTCCGAGGGCAGCCAGAACCGGTACGGAGGCAGAGGTTGCAGTTCCAAACGTGTGAGCCAGGGCGCCTGTCAGCGGAAGGCCGGAGAAGCCGGAGCCGTCAAGGCCCGTCAGACCGCCGATCAGAAGCTGGAAAAAAGCGGCGATATAAGGATTGAGCGGTGTATGGGAAGCAAGCCAGAGCGCCCAGTCATTCAGGATTCCACTGCCGAATCCGTCTCCCAGGATGGTGGTGATTCCGCCTCCGCCAAGGAAAAAGAAGGCGCCGATGACGATTACTGGAGCAAAGATGCGGATGGCAAACAGAAATCCGTCGGTCAGATACCTGGTCACTTTTTCAGGTGAATGTTTACCAAAACCGAGCACGGCTCCCAGGCACATAAGCAGTACGGCCGTGCCGGATACGACGCTGGTGGCGTCCCCGCCGTTCAGATTAAATGCGAGCATACAGACAATGTCGGCCAGGAAAGCCAAGACGACGGCAGCGGCCAGGATTTTGGCTGCCTTTGGATTCGGAATTACCGGTGTTTCTTCCTCCTCCTTCTCCTGCTTGAAATACGGAACATTGAAGCGTCTGTCGGAAGAACAGACGGTGATGCCCATGGATTTTCGGTTCAGTAAAAAAGCGGAAAGCACGGTGACACCGCCCATGACCCAGAAGACAGGCCAGGCTTCGGAGAGAATGTCGGCGGCGGAGATACCGGCAGCCGCGCCCGATATGGCGGGAGCACCCTGAATTACAACGTCATAACTTAAGGCAAATCCATGGCCGAACAGGTTCATGGCCATGGCAGCGGCAAGCGGTGAAAGGCCGGCGCGGACCGCAAACGGAATCATGATGGCTCCGACCAGGGCAACGGAAGGAGAGGGCCACAAAAAGAGGGAAAATACAAACATTGTGATTCCCAAGAGCCACCAGGTGCGGGATGGTGTTTTCATTACCTTTGACATCGGTTCCATTAAGAGCCGGTCGCTTCCCAGCTCCCCCATGCACTTCGACAGGGCGGTAACCAGGGCAATCGTTCCGATCACCTCCATGAACTCTTTGGCAGCGTACAAAATTGCATTGAACACGGTCTGGATCCCGCCGATAAAGGAGTGAAGCCCCAGAGCGCCAAGCAGAAAGAGAAACAGCACGCAGATGAGCGGCGTATCGCGCCGCAGAACCATGACGGCCAGAACAGAAAATACTCCGACCAGATAGAGAATGTGGAGCGGAGTAAGGATTACAATAGAATCAGGCATAATTTATGTCTCCTGACAAAAAGGATATACTACCATAATATGTCGGGAGTGGGGGAGACGTTAAAATAAGGATTTAATTGAGGAAGGAGGACGCGGCCGGAACGGCCAATGTCCGGTGTGGGGAGGTTGGTTGAATGAGTCTTCAGTCCCGGGGGATAGGTTGTCGTGAGGGGGAATCCGGCCAGAATGAATTACTACGGGAACCGCTTGCGCTCGTCGGAATGCACAGCAGTACTAGACTCGTTAAAGACCTCGTCAAGTACTGGCGGATTCCCAGGTTCCCTGCGCAACTCATTCTGCC
>CATWBR010000321.1 GCA_958349075.1 uncultured Clostridium sp. | reverse complement strand
CACACCGGACATTGGCCGTTCCGGCCGCGTCCTCCTTCCTCAATTAAATCCTTATCTAATACTCACAGTATACTTCATCTCAGAGTAAAAGTATAGTTTCAAACTATACTTTCCATGCCCTAATTCTGGATTTACAGCTATAGCCCCGCAGTGTATCATAATAAGATACATGATGGCGCCATTGAATTTAAAGAAAGGGAGGTTTTTCTTGAAGAAGGGTTATCTGACAACAACTGATAAGGCCCGCATTTATTATGAGGACAGGGGGGATGGAATTCCTCTCGTATTTATTCCCGGCCATATGTGCACTTCACGTTTTTTCAGAAAGAACGCAGAGGCGCTGTCGCAGTCTTACCGTGTTGTGACAATGGATCCCCGGGGATTTGGAAATTCGTCGAAGGTGCTCCAGGGGAATGATGTGGAGCGGAACTGTGATGATATTAAAGAGCTGATTGAGTTTCTGGACCTGGAGCATGTGGTGCTTTTAGGATGGTCGCTCGGCGGAAGTTTTGTAATGATGTACGCTCACAAATACCATGAAAAGCATCTGGGCGCACTGGGACTGATTGATGCCGCGCTTTTCCCGTTTTCGGGGGAGGCCTGGAATACCTACAGGGCCAGGGATTACAATATGGATGAGTGGTGCGGTAAATACGGTATCTGGTTTACGGATACGGAAATGTACTATGACAACTTTATGCACCGCATCGGCCAGGGAATGACTTCGGAGGATCGGGAAGAGCTCAGGCACGAAATTGAAAAAACGCCTCCCTGGATTGGGTTTGCCGTCCATACGGACTGGTGCCACACGGACACGGAACAGTTTTTAAAGGATCTCACGGTTCCGGTGCTTCTCATTTCAGGGGAAGAGATTTCGATGGGAAGACACTACAAAGAGCAGATACGCACTTACAGCGAGCTTTATGAATTCGAGACGGGAGGACATGCTATGTTCTGGACGGAGTGCGGACAATTTGATGGGATACTTACAAATTTTACAGAAAACGCGGTGAATCAGGAGAAGGGGAGAAGGGCTTGATATGAAAACGATATCGTTAGAGGGAGCCTGCGATCTGCATATCCATTCGGCGCCGGATACGGTTGACCGGATAGGTAATGACACGGAGATTGCAATTCGGGCCAGGGAGGCTGGCATGAGGGCCATTGTTTATAAATCGGTTCTGGAACCTACCGTTTCGAGGGCCTGGCATGTGATGCAGCAGGTGGAGGGAATCCAGGTTTTCGGAGGCGTAGTGCTCGATTATCACTTGGGAGGGCTGAATCCCATGGCCGTGAGTCCGGCCATAGAGATGGGGGCAAAGGTTGTCTGGCTGCCGACCTACCATGCGCTGGGCCACGAAATTGCCTTCGGCGCCCTTGGAAGCTTTGGCTACACGAAGGAAAACAGCCGCAGCCGTACGCTGGAACCAATTACAATACTGGACGAAGATGAAAAGATAAAAAGTTCGGTCATGGAGATTATGGAAATGTGTAAAGACGCCGATATTATCCTGGCAACGGGCCATATCCATGCTTCGGAAACACTTAAACTGGCGAAGGCGGCGAAGGAGACCGGATTCCGGAAACTGGTGGTGGATCATCCGTTTTTCAAGGTGCCGGATCTGGATATTGCCACGGTGGGGGAACTGGTACGCCTGGGTGCTTACATGGAGTTCTGTGCCAATGAACTCTGCCCGATTCCCCGGAGCGCCAACCTTTACGATTATACGGCATGTTTTGAGAAATACGGTGTGGATCATTTTATTCTGGCCTCTGATGCAGGCCATAACAGGAAGGGGTGGCCTGCGGAGGAACTCAGGATATTTGCCCAGCTCCTTGGATATGCGGGAGCGAAGGAAGAGCAGCTTCATCAGATGATGAATGAGAACTATAATTTTCTTCTGTCCCTGTGACGGTAAGGAAAGCTTAGAGATTAAAAGAACATACAGAGAGAAGGAGATTTGGTTTATGAAAAAGAGATTATGGATAAAGACGGCGGCACTTACAATGGCGGCGGTTTTGAGTACGGTTACAATGGCGGGATGCAGCTCGGCGGGAGGAACACAGAGCGCCCCGGAGACAAAAGAGGCGGCGCCGTCTGCGGAGGAAAAGCACGCGGATGCGGGCAGTACGGATTTCCCGGAAATGACAATTAAGCTGGGGCACGGTTCCGCTCCTGCCGATGATGATCCCTATCATATCCTCGCGACGAATTTCAAGAAGAATGTGGAAGAGGCTACGGGAGGAAAAGTAACAATCGAAATTTTCCCAAGCGGGCAGCTTGGAGGGGAAATGGACAGCTACGAGGGCTTGGGAATGGGTACGGTTGACATGTGCATTGCCACGGGTAATATTTTCGGCCTTTATAATAATAAGACGACCATCATGGACATGCCGTTTTTATTGGAGGACGAGGCGGCAGCGCAGAAACTTCTGGACAGCGACATGGTCGCCGGCCTTCTGGAGGAACTGTCCCAGACAACGGGCGCCGTTCATCTGGGCTGGGGTTCGGGCGGTTTCAGAAATATTTTCAACAATATCCGTCCGATCAACACACCGTCCGATTTAAACGGAGTAAAACTGAGAGTTCCGGAGACAACCATTTTCGTGGATACATTCTCTGCGCTGGGGGCAAATGTAACCCCAATGACCTATTCGGAGACTTATACGGGAATCCAGCAGAAGACGATTGATGGAATTGAGGTTCCGGTAGGTAACGGATACACGGTCGGATTTTATGAGGTATGTAAATACCTGTCTATGACAAGACATTTCTACAATGCGCTTTCAATCAGTATCAGCCAGAACCTTTACGGCAAAATGACGCCGGAACTTCAGCAGGTTTTAAAGGATGCGGCTGTAAAAGCGGGACAGGATCAGCGTCTGGCCGTGGACGAAAATGAGGTAAAACAGTTGGAAGCCATGAAGGAAGCAGGAATCCAGGTAAATGAAATCGAGAACATAGAGGAATTTAGGACGCTCGTAAAACCAATCTATGAGAATTATAAAAATAACATCAGCGCCGAAATCTATGAAGAGGCGGTAAACTTGCTGGGAATCGCTGAATAGGGGAGATATTTATGAAAAACGGGATCAAGCGGGTGGCGGATCATTTCCTTTGGCTGTACTCGGCCGCCGGGATTTTGTTTCTTGCCCTTGTAATAATAACGACGTTCCTCCAGGTGACCACGAGATATTTTATGAAAGCCTCCCTGCCCTGGACGGAGGAGGGGGCCAGATATGCGTTTATCTGGATGAGCATGATGGGGGCCTCGCTGGCCACCCGTCATGCCAGCCATGCGACAATCGACGTCATCGGTGATTTTATTCACGGAAAAGCCGTATGGTACCATGCGGCGGCCGTCCAGGTTGCGATGATAACGGCCTCCGTACTCATCGGCGTCTACGGAGTCAATATGGTTAAGGTGATGATGATGCGCTCGAGCGCGGCACTTGGGATTCCGATGGGATATGTCTACTGTGCAATCCCGATCGGCTGTGCCGGCATTGTCGTTCAGTGCCTGGCAAATCTGGCGGAGCTTAAGGGCAGCGTGACAAAAGAGGAAAGTGAGGTGGCTGACTGATGGCATTACTTTTATTCGGACTTATGTTTGCACTGATGCTGGCCGGAATTCCCATAGCGTTCAGTATTGCCCTTGCGACCGCCGGATTCCTCGTTTTCACCGATTCCGGTTCCCTGTTACTGCTCGCCCAGCGTTTTTTCCTGGGAATGGACTCCTTTGTTCTTTTAGCGGTTCCGCTCTTTGTCATGACCGGTTTTTTGATGGATCAATGCGGACTTTCAAAAAGACTGATTGATTGGGTGGAATGTATCTTCGGACGGATCCGCGGCAGCGTCGGCGTTGTGACGATTGTATCCTGCGCCATATTTGCCGCCCTGGTCGGTTCGGGACCGGCAACCATCGCCGCCATAGGCGCGCTGATGATTCCGGCTCTCAGACAGAGCGGCTACCGGGAGGAAACTTCTGCAGGCCTTGTTGCGGCAGGCGGTGCGCTTGGCCCAATCATCCCTCCAAGCGTTGGTATGATTGTGTATGGTTCCACAATGAACCTGAGTATTCCGAAAATGTTCATGTCCGCGATTATACCGGGCCTCATGATGGTATTCGGCCTGATTTTCGTAAACATGCTTATTGTAAAGAAACAGAATATCCCACCGAGTGAAAAGAAATTTACGGCGAAGGAGAAGCTTATAAGGACGTGGAGAGCGCTTCCGGCCCTGCTGCTTCCGCTTATCATACTGGGCGGCATCTACGGCGGAATCTTCACTCCAACGGAGGCTGCCGTTGTCTCGGTAGTGTACGGTATGCTGGTGGGCTTCTGCCTGAAGGAATTATCCCTCAAAAAACTCGGAAAAACCATGGTTTCCACGATTGAGACATCGGCGATGATCACGCTGATTCTGGGGGTATCCAACCTTTTCGGCTGGATCCTGGCCTACGCCAAGATTCCTCAGGCCCTCGCAGAGCTTGTCATCCCGATTGTAAGGACAAAGTTTATCTATCTGATAGTTCTCTGTCTGCTGATGCTGATTGTGGGAGCGCTCATGGAAACGCTGACGAGCATCGTAATTCTTGCCCCAATCCTGGCGCCTATTGGAATTGAACTGGGTATTGATCCCCTGATAGTCGGAATGGTTTTCTGCCTCAGCCTGATTATAGGAGTAGTAACGCCGCCGTTTGGGGTAAACCTGTTCACCGTGGCATCGACGACCGGCCTGTCATTCCGGCGGGTAGTCTCGGGGGCGGCGCCCTTTATCATTTCCCTGATTATTGTAGTATTCATAATTGCCATATTCCCGCAGATTCTGATGTTCCTGCCGAATCTGCTCATGAAATAGGAAGAAACAGAAGAAGTCCCGCTCCTTGCATGTGAAATCAGTGCAAAGAGCGGGACTTCCGTTGAGTGGCAATGAAAAGTTCGCGAAGCGCGCTTTTCGTTGTTTTTCAGTAACAAGGCCGGAAAATGAGGTTAAAGAAACGCGGCCTTAGAACACCTTCTGTTTACAGCGCTGAAAGCCTGCTGTTCTGATATTCTCCCGTAAAGGTAACATCCCTAGTAAACCATGCGGGAGGCGTAAAAGCATTCGCTTCCTCCTCCGTCGTAAACTCAACCTCGGCCAGCACAAGCCCCTCATAGGCGCCGCTGAAGATATCGAGTTCAATGGTAAGCTTCGTCCCTTCTATAGGAATTAAATAGCGCCGCTTTGTCAGAACGCGGCCGTCCGCTTTTTCAAGGAGGTGGAGATAGGCCTGCTCCGTCAGGGGAAGGTTATATTCTTCACGCACCATCCGTCCCCGGGACTTGTAGGTCAGATAAAAGGTGTCATCCTCGCGGCGGACGCGTACCACGGGATCCGTACACAGATAGGCCTGCTCTATCTGGTGAAACGGATACTGCTCCGGGGCAAAGGGGAGACTTTCTATAAAAT
>CATWBR010000320.1 GCA_958349075.1 uncultured Clostridium sp. | reverse complement strand
ACTAAAAACAGAAAAAGGTTACAAGCAAAAGCTGCTGTGAAAAAGGGATGGTTGAGAAATTGTTACTGTCCACAGGTAGTATTCCGCGAGGTGTTTTCGGGCGCTTTTTGCACGAAAATCCCGAGTTGCACGGCGCGAAACGGCGTTTTTTGCCGATTCTGTGCATCACGAAGCGGGTTATTGTCCGCACCCCTGCCGGCGGAAGCATCTCGCCGTATGTGTTTCCCCCAGCCGGGTATCTCCGGGCTTTTCCGTCCGGCAGCGTTCACAGCGGCCCGGACATCTGGGGTAGAAGGAACAGCCCGTAAATCCGGCGGGAACGCCTTCCCCGATATCGGCTACGGCCTTTTCCTGTGTTTCCGGATCGCCGTCCACTATGGATGCCAGTAACAGTTCTGTATACGGATGGGCCGGAGTGCGGTAAACCTCCCCGGCCAAACCGGATTCGACTATCTCTCCCCTATACAATACCACCACGCGGCGGCAGATCCTGCGTACAATGTTGAGATCATGGGTGATAAATAAAATGGTCATCTTTTTTTCTTCATGGAGCCTTAAAATCAGCTTAAGAATCTGGGACTGGACCGTCACGTCCAGGGCCGATACCGGCTCGTCCGCGATGATCAGTCTGGAATCCATCATCAGCGCCGTTCCGATGCTGATTCGCTGTCTCTGGCCTCCCGACAGCTCCCTGGGTCTCCTGTCGGCAAAGGAGGGATCAAGGCCCACATCCGTCAGCATATCCGCCACCATCCGCCTGCGCTTGTCTTTGTCCGTAATTCCACGAAGCTTCAGCGGTTCTTCGAGGATCCAGCCGATTTTTCTGGCAGGATTCAGGGAGCTGAAGGGATCCTGAAATACCATCTGGGGTCTTAAATTATCTTCCAGACGGACGGTTCCCGTATAATTATCATGAAGGCCGAGTATTGTCTTGCACAGTGTGGACTTACCGCAGCCGCTCTCTCCCACGATACCGAGTATCTCGCCGTCATACGCCGTCATATTCACGTCGTGGATTACATGTTTCTTTCCTTTTTTCCGTAAAAGTCCTTCTCCCCTCGTGTCGTAGTATACGTTCAGGTTCTCAAGGCGGAGGATTTCCCTGTCGTCCTCCTCCCATGAATGTCCTTCCGGTATTGATGATACCAGACGCTTTGTATACTCATGTTTGGGATTTCGGAGGACCTCTTTTGTTACCCCTTCCTCCACAACCTCACCCTTATAGACAACTACCACGCGGTCGCAGATTTCTTTTACCACATTTAAGTCGTGTGAGATAAAGAGAATGGAGGTGTGGTTCTCATTGTGTATCTTCTTTAACAGCCTGAGAATCTGGGCCTGTACAATGACATCCAGGGCGGTCGTCGGCTCATCGGCTATGATGAGATCCGGAGAACAGACCGTGGCCTGTGCCAGCATAACCCTCTGGCGCATTCCGCCCGAGAGTTCATGAGGGTATTTTCCGCAGAGATTTTCGGCGTCGGTGAGTCCCACCTCGCCAAGGGCTTCCACTACCTTCCGGTGTATCTCCTTATCGGAAAGGGAGGTGTGCAGACGCAGGCTCTCTCCCACCTGCTTTTCTATCTTCATAACAGGGTTTAAGGATGTCATCGGCTCCTGAAACACCATGGCCATCCTGCTGCCCTGCAGCTTTCTCTTTTCTTCATCTTTCATGGTAAGCAGATCCGTGCCTTTGAAAAGGATCTGTCCTCCCGTCACTACGGCATCTTTTGGGAGAAGCCCCATCAGAGCCAGGGCGCTCATGGATTTGCCGGAGCCCGACTCTCCCACCACACCCAGGATTTCCCCTTCCCTGATATCAAAACTGATGCCTTTTACCGCCGGCGAAGTAATTCCTCCCTCCGGAAAACCGATGGCCAGATCTTTTATTTCCACGATTGGTTTCATGGCTGTCCTCCTATTCCTGAAGGGTTCTCAGGCCTTCGCTGACCATACTGAATCCCAAAATAATCAAAATAATGGTGACACCCGGAAAAATCGCGTACCAGGGCGCGTTAAAGATATAGGACTGAGCCTCCGACAGCATTCGTCCAAGGCTTGGTTCCGGAGGCTGGATGCCGAGGCCGAGATAACTCATGCTGGCCTCCGCCAGCACCGCATTGTTGAAACCAATGGCCGCCGCGGTCAGTATGCTCACACCGGCATTGGGAAGGATGTGCAGGAAGATAATGCGGAAATTTCCCGCCCCCATAATGCGCGCGCTCTTGACAAAGTCCAGCTCGCGGCAGCGTATCACCTCACTCCGCACGATGCGGGCAAAGCTGGGAATGAATAAAATGCCGAGGGCCAGGATAATGTTATATCTTCCGGGTCCCATAAGGCTAATGACAATCAGAGCCAGCAGGATACTGGGAAATGAGAGGAGCATGTCGTTTACGCGCATGACGACATCGTCAATCCATCCCCCGAAATAGCCTGTAACAGCTCCCACCAGCGTGCCGAAAACGCCTCCAATCAGCACGGTGCAGACGGCAACAAAAAACGTGCTCCCGCTTCCGTTCATGACGCGGCTTAAAATGTCCCTTCCGAAATTGTCGGTTCCCATCGGATGTGAAAATGAGGGAGCCAGGTTCACGGAAAGAGAATCCATGGCGGTCGTACCGTAGGGCGTCCAGAACCGGCCCGTCACGGCCAGTACCAGAAAAAACAAGGTAATGGTAGTCCCTATTATCAGATTGTAATTTCTTTTCTTCATAATCGTACCTTCCGCCTTCTTCTACGACGTCTTCACGCGCGGATCTAAAAACTGGTATAACGTGTCCACGATAAAGTTAATGATAACTACTACGGCCGTTATGTAAAGCACAATGGCCTGCACAACCGGATAATCCCTGTTTGATATAGAAGTGATTAACAGCCTCCCGATTCCGGGCACGCTGAATACCTGCTCCACGATAATGCTGCCCGCCAGGATTTCCGCAATCACCATCGCGAGAAATGTGATGACCGGGATCAGGGCATTTTTGAGGATGTGGCCGTAGAGAACCCCTGTTTTTGTATTTCCCTTGCTGAATGCGGTCCTGACATAGTCCTTATTCATCTCCGAAAGTACGGAATTGCGGAGGAATTTGACCACCATGGCGATCTTGGGGAGCGCAATGGCCAGGGCCGGGAAAAAGAGATATTTGACCGACTCTGTAAAATTTTCCGACGGAAGCGTAAATTTGCCCGGCTGGAAGAAATGGAGTATCAGCCCGAATACATAGGTGAGTATCATTCCAAGGAAAAACGGAGGTACCGCCATCATAATCTGGGTCAGTTGGTTGGTCAGGACGTCGCTCCACTCCCCCGCATGGCGCGCGCCGGCGATTCCCAGCGGCACGGAGAATACGAGGATGATGATAAGCGAAATGACCGACAAAAGTACGGTCACCGGCAGACGATCCTTCAACAGGGAACTGACGCTGGTTCCTTCATAACGGTATGAATCACCGAAATCCCCGGTGGCAATACCGCCAATCCATCTGACATAGCGCTCGGGCAGGGGATCGTTTAACCCCATCTCCTCCCGCAGCGTCTCCACCTGTGCCGGGGATGCGTCCTTTCCCAGCCTCGAAAGCGCGGCGTCTCCCGGAATAATCGAAAAAGCAGCAAACGTCAGAAAGGAGATTAACAACAATGTGATAATGAGAGTTATCAGTTTTTTAATAAAGAATTTCATAATTCCCTCCTGGCATTTACTGCTTTTGTATTTATTCTGTTTTATTTAACATTCTTTTATTCTGTAATCTTTGATTCCGCAGTTATTTTTAGTTACTGTTCACCGGTAATGTACCGCATCCTCTTATTCTGCAACCTGGTACAGAAGTGACATATCCTCCGCCGATGTCGGGTAGAAGGTATAGCCGCCGAATTTCTTGTTTACAGCTACCAGGTTTGCCGGGTCTTCAATATAGACCGCCGCTGCGTCCCGGGCCAGAATCATCTGGGCCTCTTTATATTTTGCAGTCTTTTCGGCATCGTCCACCGCCTCATATGCCTCTTTAAAGGCCTGATCAAATTCTGCGTTGGAATAATGCATAAAGTTTTTCCCGTCGTCTGAAACGTATCTCTGCAGCATCTTTCCAGGAGCGAGGGTTCCGTCAAAGCCGATTACCGTGGCCTCGAATTCACCGTTCTTGTAAACTTCCTCCAGCCAGGTGCTCCACTCTACCTGCTTGATTGTGGCCTTAATCCCCGCCTGTGACAATTCATCCACAATGATCTGTGCCGTATCCACATGCTGTGAATAGGAACTCGGAACCGTGATCTCCAGATTAAAACCGTCGGGATATCCGGCTTCGGCAAGCAGTTCTTTTGCCTTCTCAACATCATAGGTGTAGACGGTTTCGGCCTGCGGCTCATAGTATTTTGTCATGTTCGGGATCATGTTGGAACCGATAATCCGGCTCTTTCCGCCAAACAGGAAATTGTTGATTGCATTTCTGTCCACCGCATAGCAGAGTGCCTGACGCACCTTTGCATTCGAAAGCGGCTCATACGCACTGTTTAAGTACATCCCATGAACCAGGTTCATGCTGCCTTCCACAAGGTTGTAATCGCTGCCGAGCGACTGGGCCTGAGCTGTGGTCAGATATTTTAAGATATCGATGGTGCCGGCCTGAAGCTCCATGAATGCGGTATCCACATCCGGTGTGAACTTAAATTCCACCTTGTCGAGCATTGGCACGCCCTCTTTCCAGTATCCGTCGTATTTCTCCAGGATCAGGTTCTGTCCCGGCGTATAGGATACAAACTTGAAAGGTCCCGTACCGATTGGATTTACTGCCGGATCCTCATTGGAGGCAGGAATCACTGCAAGTGTCAGTTCTGTTAAAAACTCGGAATCGCCCTCTTTCAGAACCACCTCAATTGTCTTATCATCCTTAATAACCACATCCGAAAGCATAGAAAAAGCGGAGGATTCGCCCTGAATCTCCGCATATCGATCAATGGAATATTTGACATCTTCAACCGTCACCGGTGTTCCGTCATGGAACGTGATACCGTCTCTTAATGTGAAAGTAAATGTCTTTGCATCATCTGAGATAGCATACTCACTGGCAACTGCCGGCACAATACTGCCGTCTGAAGCGGGCTTAACAAGCCCTTCGTACAAATTGAAAACCACGTCTCTAGTTCCTGCGTCCGTCTCTGGGTGGGGGTCAAGACTAGCCAGGTCCTGTGTCATGCCAAACACGACACTTCCGCCTGGTACTGGTGTTCCTTCTGAAAGAGTATTACTGGTTCCGTCTACGGAAGATTCCTGCTGCTTCGTCTCTCCCGCCGAGGTGCCTCCCGCATTCTTATCGCCTCCGCATGCGCTGAGTGCAACAGATACCAGAAGTGCCATTACGCCTGTAAGCAGGTGTTTCTTTTTCATCTCTCTTACCTCTTGAATTCGTAATATTCTCTCATTATTAAATTGTCCCTATCATTGTATCAGGTTTTATAAAAAATGCAACTTTTTTATAGGAATTATTT
>CATWBR010000319.1 GCA_958349075.1 uncultured Clostridium sp. | reverse complement strand
AAGCATACGTTCCGACGAAACAGAAGATAAAAACGACCGGGGTCAGAATGACCGATGGGATTGAAGATATCTTGGCAAAGAACTTCAGTCCTCCATAACCCAGAAGACACATCATGACATTGGCGATAATCAGGCCAATGATGATTATATAAACCTTCTCCGTCTGCTCTTTAAAAAGCAGCGGCCCCGGGATAATTCCCTGCATCATCAGCGCTCCGAGCATTACCGCAGTTCCCGCGTCTCCCGGTATTCCCAGCGTGAGAAGCGGAATCAGAGCGCCGCCAGATACTGCGTTGTTTGCCGCTTCAGGCGCAGCTATTCCTTCCGGCGCGCCTTTTCCGAACTCATTCCTGTGCCTGCAAAAACGTTTGGCCTGCGTATATCCAAACCACGAGGCGATATCGCCTCCTGTTCCCGGAATCGCTCCTATTACGGTTCCTATCACGCTGCATCCCAGTATCGTGGGAAACGTCCGCTTGATATCGCTTTTGTTCGGAAGGACGTGATCCAGTTCTACCTTTTTCCCCGCCGACACGCTGTCCTCGCCGGACTGCATGTTCTTAAGCCCCTGCGAAAATGCGTATAAAGCGATTAAAAGAGGGACAAAGCTGATCCCTCCGGTTAAATACGAACTGCCAAAGGTATAACGCGGTGTACCCGTGATGGCGTCGATTCCGACCGTTCCCAAAACCAGTCCTATCACAGCGCCAATCAGCCCTTTGACAATCGACTTTGACGAGATGCCCGTCACTATGCTGATACCAAAAACAGCGATAGAGAAATATTCGGGAGAACCGAACCGGAGCGCCACCCTGGCAAGAAGAGGAGCCGTGAAAAACAGCGCCGCGGCGCTGAACAGCCCGCCAAATGTAGAGGCCATCGTGGAAATTCCCAACGCCCTTCCCGGCTGGCCCAGGTTTTTCGCCATAGGATATCCGTCCAGACACGTTGCGGCTGAATTAGCCGTACCGGGCGTATTGATAAGTATCGCCGTGATTGAGCCGCCGTAGATGCTGCCGCAAAATATGCCAAGCAGCATTAAGAAGCCGGAATTTCCTCCCAACGAAAAGGTAAAAGGCGTCATGATCGTCAGCGCCATGACCGATGAGAGGCCGGGCATAGCCCCCGCCGCAATTCCGACAAAAGTGCCTGCCAGCATGACAAGCAGGTTCAGAGGCTGCAGCGCTTCCCCCAGTGCAGTAATAAAAAACTCCATTTTATCCCCCCTAAATTAATAGTCCGCTCGGCAGCCCAATCTGCAGCAGCACTACAAACACAAAATAAACAAACAGGACCACGCCCGCTGTAATCAATGTGAGCTTCCTAAGGCTCCTTTCCCCCAATACCCACATGCAGGTCGGAATAAAGAACACAGCGCCGCAAAAGAAGCCGAGAACCTTTATGCCGGCAGAAAAAACAAGCAGTATCCCGCACATGGAGTAAACACGTTTCAGGCCCTCCGACATAAAGTCAATTCTGACCGCTTCCTCCTTGTCTAAAAGCGTCTCCACCGCGTAAGCGGCCGCCAGTACAATCAGAAGGACTCCGAGGACTCTGGGCCAGAATGCCGCACCTATATCGGACAGCCCATTATATTTGAAACCGCTGACCGCCGCTATCATACCCGCGCCAATCAGCGCAAAGACCGCTGCCGCCATCAAATTATATTTTTTCATTTAGTCACCCCGCATTCCGGTCAGGGGCCGGTTATCGTTACTGTCTGCAGACTGCATTCCGGCCCCACTTTCCCTTCTTACTCTTCCGCTAAGGATTTGTACAGCTCATACTGTTTCCTCACAAAATCAATCATCTCTTCCTCGCTTTTAAAATCAGATGCCTCCATGTAAAAATTCTTTCTCGTTTCGGCAAACCGTTCGGAGGTGATTGCCCCGGCAAACGCTTCCTTTAAAAATGTCTTCGCCTCTTCCGGAATGTCCTTTTTCGCCGCCATAAATACCCATACGGGGACTTCTATCCCATCCAGCTCCGAAAAGCTTTCGTTCCAGGCCGGCACCTCCGGCATATATCCGCTGCGCTCCGTGCTGGTGACTGCTATCGCCTTAATCTCTCCTGCCTGAAGCTGCCCCATTGCAGCCGGGGTGGCACAGATTGCAGCCGGTATTTCCCCGCTTACCACAGCGATTACGCTGGGGGCGGCGCTGTCATAGGAAACTGATTTAAACTCCGTCCCGAGATGCTTGTTCAGAGCCTTCGTGGCGAGATTTGGAATCGTCCCGGCCCCGCTGTCACCGATGGCTACGCCCGGGTTTTCTTTCGCATAAGCGATAAATTCTTCAAAGGTCTGATAGGGCGCGTCCGCCTTAACAATCAAAATATTAATATCATCCATAATGCAGCCCAAAAGAGAAAAATCCTCATAGGCTATGTCCGTGTTCCCCAGCACGTTATTTAATATCAAATCACAGTTGACAACACCGATTGTATAACCGTCCGATTCTTTTGACAAAAGCTGGCTGGTTCCCACTATCCCGCTGCCTCCGGCCACATTGGAAACAACCATGTTTACACCGGACGGCAGTGTTTTCTCAGGGATTGCATCCAGCATTCCCCGGATCGTCAAGTCCGTCGTTCCCCCCGCCGAATATGGACAGATTACGGTTACATTCTTGGACGGATACCCCTTTGCCCCACATCCGCTGAGTGCTGTTACTGCCAGTGCCGCCGCCATGACTGCTGCTGCCATTCGTCTCTTCATCATATACCTTCTCCTCTCATCTTCTCTTCTTGCTCACCATATACGAAACTCTGTTTGTTCTCAGGCCTTATCAGTTTCTTAAAACGCCTCCGGCCAAACCGTATAGGAACCGTCCAGCTTTACTTCTATCATAAAAGGTTTACCTGAGCTTCTGGCGCTTTCAAACGCCGTAGGAATTTCAGATGCTTTTCTCACAATGCATCCGTCCACTCCCAACGCTCTCGCCACATCCAGATAATCGATATCAGGAAAATCCACCCCGGTATAACGGTTGTCCCCCATTTTATAAAGCTCTTCCTGACGTATATTCCCATAGGCAGAATCATTCACCAAAAGGATAATAACCGGCAGCTTCTCCCTTCCAATCGTTTCCAGCTCTCCCAGCGTCATTCCCAGGGAACCGTCTCCCAGCAGGGCGATTACCTCTCTGTCCGGGCAGGCCTCCTTGCTGCCCAGAGCCGCCCCCAGTGCAAATCCCATATTACCATAGTTAACCGGCTTCATATACATGGTATTATCTGGAAAATGGGTTAAGTGGGACCAGGCGCCGGGGTTCCCCGCATCCACTACAAATACGCCGTTCTCCCTGAGGACTTTTTCAAGCTCCATATGAAGGGCAATCGGGGGAACCGGGGATGCCAGCGTATCAGTGATGCTTCCGCTGAACACTTCTCTTTTCCACTCTTCCTTCTGTATCAGAATTTCATTTAGGAAGGAGGGCTCTCCCCTGTATCCGTCCCTTTGAAGAGACTCCGTAATCTTTTTTATAGAACGCCCGGCGTCTCCCACCACACCGACCTCCACCGGGTAATGCCTTCCGATGTTCTCCGGCAGAATATCAAACTGTATTACATGCTTTGCGGTGATTTCCCAGCGGTTGGTACTGATTGCAGTCAGGGAAGAGCCGACCACAACAACACATTCCGCAGCTTCGATTGCATTTCTCGCAACTCTGCTGCCGTGGCGGGAACGCGGGCCGATAAAATTTTCAAACCCGCAGTCGATTGCTCCAATTCCGTTATATGTACATACCACAGGCGCACAGAGGAGTTTAGACAGTTCCTTAAGCTCTCCGGATGCTTTTGCAAGTTTTACCCCGTTACCGGCCCAAATACATATTTTTTTATGGCGCTTCAATTCATCAGCAGCACGGGCAACCGTCTCTTCATTCGCTACCGAATCTGCCACAACGCAGTACTGTTCCGGCCTTCTGGGCCTGTACTCCGCCGTCTGGTTTTCTATGACATCCCGGAACAGATCGACTACAACCGGCCCCGGCCGGCCGCTCTTTGCAACCCGGTATGCCTCTCTCATCGCCCACTGGACCGTTGACACATCGCGGACCGCAATATATTTTTTACAAATCCCGGTAAATACCTGTTCATGATCGCATTCCTGTGCGTCGCCTTTTCCCACATCCGGAAGGCGGTTTTGAAAAATCAATGCAATCATTGGGCTTGAATCCCTGAACGCCCCTCCAATCCCGGTCACCAGGTTGGTGGCGCCCGGTCCCGTCGTAGCCAGGCAGATTCCAGGCTCTCCCGTCATACGCCCCCAGCCGTCCGCGGCACAGGCTGCTCCGTTTTCATGTCTCGTGTGAATGAAACGGATTGATGTATCCAACAGGGGATCGGTAACGAATAAAGTCTGTCCCCCCGGCACCCCGAATACCGCCTTCGCTCCGAACTCCTCGAGAACCTTGACAACCAGCTCTCCTCCACGCAACTGTTCTCCCATATTCTGCCCCTTTCTCAATTGGCCGTCAGATAATGCAGCTTGCCCAGCCAATCGCCGCAAGCCTCTTATCAGAGCCTCTTCTTACCCATACCTCAAGTTCCACTTTCCTTCTGCCGTCTTTCGTCGGTATAATATCCGTTATAATACCTGCCGCCTCGAACGGCTCAAACACCTTGACAGGTGCAATAAACTTCACCCTCAGCCAGCCGTCCGTGAAGAAATTAGCGCCGAATGTACGTGTCATCAGTTCTGTCAGCGTACAGAAGAACTGCGCTCCCTGTACGATTGGAATTCTGAGATTTCCCTTTCTCGCCGTCTCCAGATTATTGTGGATGTTGATGACAAACTCCCCGACCCTGGAGAATACCGCTGCCTGCTCGGCCGTAATATTTTTCGGCAGCGGTAAAAGCGCATCCCCGGACTTCAAATCCTCCGGTGCTTTTACAATAAATCTGGCTCCCTCCGGTATCTCACCGGTGACTTTCTTATCCGGTGACGCAGAAGCCCGCCCGGCTATGTTGCCCGGCGTAGTCTGGAAAATCTCGACGCCCCGGTAACTGACAATCTCCCTGCCGTCCTCTCCTTTTACCCCGGCTTCCAGAACTACGTAACCCTGCCCCCTCTTTTCGTATGCGTCCGTATAAGCTCCCTCCAGAGTTACGGCTTCATCAATCCAGGCAGGACTTTTAAACCAGAGCTGCGCCTCAGTGTGAAGCCCGATTACCCTGCTTCCCCGGTAGGCAAGCGTAAACAACTGGACAATATCATTTGTCAGCAGCCCGGCCTGGGCAATTCTTCGTGAACCAAACGGATTCTCCCCCTCCGCCATCGACCATGGAAGATAATCATCCAGTTCGAATGCATACCGCTTGATTTTATGATCGTCAATCTTCTCCTGTACCGGTCCGAAGCGCTCCGGGATTACAATATTTTCAAACTTCGGCTCTTTTAATCCCGCTTCCAAATCATCGGCCGTTTCTGCCCTTCTCGGATCTGTAATATCTCTCCATACATTTTTTTCTTCCATTCTGTCCCTCCTCTAAAATGTATTTATATTGTAT
>CATWBR010000318.1 GCA_958349075.1 uncultured Clostridium sp. | reverse complement strand
GGAAAAGAGTTTTCCTATTTCTATTCTTCCCTATTTTTGCCTGTTTTTACACTTTCCCTAAGAAAAAACAGATGTTATATTGATCAATCAGTCATATTATCTGTAGACATGTGGGGTAAAAATAATATGCCCCGGAAACACGTTTCCGGGGCATGTATCTCACATTTTAGTTCATCAAGCCTTCTTTTCCAGATAATCTGCCGCAAACTGAGCATAAATGCCGGAACCGTGGCAGAGGACCGACTCATCGATGTCAAATGACGGATGGTGGTGGCTGCATTCGATTCCCTTCTCCTTATTCCGGAATCCCAGATATCCGTAGACACCGGGGATGTGCTCCATATAGACGCTGAAATCCTCGGCTCCCGTCATCTTCGGCAGATGCTTTAAGCAGCCCTCTCCCAGCTCCTTTACGGCCGCCCCCCGGGCCAGCTCCACCAGCTCCTCGTCGTCATTTATCAAAGGGCTTGGTCCAAAATAGTAATCACAGTCGGCGCTGCAGCCATATCCCCGTACCACATTGGTCACCAGTTCCTCGATCCGCTTTGGCATTCCCGCCCTGAATTCCCGGTTAAAGGCACGCACCGTGCCCACCAGCTCCACATGGTCTGCCAAAATGTTTTCTTTCGTACCGCCGTTCATCATTCCCACGGTTACCACCAGGCTGTCCAGGGGATCATTAACCCGGCTGGGGATTGACTGGAGTGCCATCACCGCTGCCGCGGCTGCCAGGACGGCATCGCGTCCCTGATGGGGAGCGCTCCCGTGGGCCAGCTTCCCGTGAATCTGAATGGTAAAGCGATCGCTGCAGGCCATCCGTTCGCCGCTCTCAAAGCTGGCCGAGCCGAGATCCATCGCGGACCAGACATGCATGCCGAATATAGCGTCGACGCCGTTAAGCGCCCCGCGTTTCACATACTCTTCCGATTTGCGGCCAATCTCCTCCGCCATCTGGAAAATCAGTTTCACGGTTCCCTTAAGCTCAGACTTATGTTCACTCAAAATACGGGCAGCTCCGAGCAGCATCGCCGCGTGGCAGTCATGGCCGCAGGCATGCATGACTCCGGGATTTACGCTGCAATAGCTCTTTCCCGGATTTTCCTGAATCGGCAGTGCGTCGATATCTGCTCTCAGCATTACGGTCTTTCCCGGCTGCCCGCCCTCGATCGTGCCGATGCAGCCGGTGATACCGTCAAATGTCTGAACCGGTATCCCCATCTCCTCCAATTGGGCTTTGATAAAACGTGTCGTCTCCACCTCATGCTCCCCCAGCTCCGGATGGGCGTGGAGA
Source organism: uncultured Clostridium sp. (assembly GCA_958349075.1). GTDB lineage: Bacteria > Bacillota > Clostridia > Lachnospirales > Lachnospiraceae > Otoolea. Next base: position 4,232 of record CATWBR010000318.1, on the reverse strand, counting down.
TAATGGCGGCATTCGATTACATATTCTTCCTGTTCTTTTGCTAACTGGCTTATGTTCATTTCATCTCACCTCCCGCGCTGGCTTCCAGATAATCGGCGGCAAACTGGGCATACTGAGCTGCTCCGATTGGAAGGATTTTCTCGTTCACCTTGAATTTTTCATTGTGGAGGGCATGGACACAGCCTGTCTCCTCCTCATAGCATCCCAGAAATACGAACAGGGATGCGGGGATTTTCTCCATAATATAAGAAAAATCTTCACTTCCGCTGGCCTTCGGCGTCGTGGCAATCACCTCTTTGCCATACAGCTTAACGGCAGCATTCCTGGCAATCTCGTTGAGTTCCAGGTCACCGTTGCACACCGGCGGCTCAAGATACTTGTATTGGATATCGGCAGTACAGCCATAGGCCTCCGCCGTATTATCCACAATCCGGTGCATAGCCTGTTCCACCAGGCCGCGCGCCTCCACGGAGTGTGCCCGCACGGTCCCCTCCAGAATGGCGGTATCCGTGATAATGTTGAACTGGGTCCCCGCCCTGACCGATCCCACCGTAACCACCAGGGAGTTCAGCGGATCGTTCACACGGCTCACAATTGTCTGAAGGCTCGTGATAATGGCGCTGGCTGCCACAATCGCATCTCTTCCCTGATTCGGCGTGGAACCGTGGGCTGATACACCGTGGACTGTAATTTTAAAGTTATCACAGCTCGCCATCAGCGGGCCGTCCATCACGACCAGCTTGCCGCTTAAAGCCGTAGGCCAGACATGAAGTCCCATTGCCGCATCCACATCGTCGAGGTATCCCTTGTCCACATAATAATGGCTGCCCACAAACACTTCTTCCGCAGCCTGAAATAAAAGTTTCACCGTTCCCGCCAGCTCTTCTCTGCTCTCCCACAGAAGCCTGGCCGCTCCTAACAGCATGGCTGCATGGCAGTCATGGCCGCAGGCGTGCATCACACCCGGATGGATACTCCTGAATTCAACGCCGCTGTTCTCTTCAATCGGCAATGCGTCAATATCCGCCCGCAGCAGCACCGTCTTATTTCCCGGACGGCCGCCCTGAATCGTGGCGATACAGCCGGTATAGTCATCAAATTGCTGTACCGGAATCCCAATTTTCTTAAGCTCCTCCACCAGATAGGCCGTCGTCTCCTGTTCCATGAAGGACAGTTCGGCATGCCGGTGCAGGTAGCGGCGGCCGGCAGTAATCTCACTGCTCAGCTCAGCCGCCCTCTTTCCATAATTCATAATTATCTCCTTTCCTGAAAACAGCGGTCCGAATCACATTCATGCCGGACCGCCGCAATACATATTAAACTGATAGCCTTAACTTCTTTTGGATACTGCTTATGTTATGGAAGGTAAATCGCTCCGCCGGGTCCAAGAGGAAGGTTCAATCCAACCCAGAAAATAATCTGGATAATCCACACTATTGCAAAGGTAATGGAGAACGGCAGCATGTTGGCGATGATCGTTCCCAATCCCGCCTTATTGTCATATTTACGCGCATATCCCAAAATAACGGGCATATAGGTGAACAGCGGAGACAGAGGATTGGTGATGGAATCGCCGATTCGGTAAACCACCTGTGTTACCGCCGGATCGTATCCCATCAGCATCATCATCGGAATGAAAACCGGAGCCAGAATCGCCCATTTGGCGGAAGCCGAACCGATGAACAGGTTGACAAAGCAGGACAGGATAATCAGTCCAATCATCAGCGGGATGCCGCTGAAGCCGATATTCTGAAGGAATCCGGCCCCGTTGATCGCCAGGATGGTCCCCAGTTTTGATACGGCGAAGAAATTGGTGAAGATAGAGATAAAGAAACACATAAATACATAGTTTCCCATCTCGGAAAAGCCCTGGCTGATGTCAGACCACACGTCCTTATCATTCTTATATTTTCCGATGGACACACCATAGACTATACCCGGGATCATCAGAGCCAGCGTAACGGTAAATACAATTCCCTTTGTAAAAGGTGAGTTCCCTCCTGTAATCGAGCCTGCCTCATCGGCCAGAATCGCAGTCGGTCCGAAAACCGGCAGTGATAAGAGCAGCAGCGCGATCACATAAATCAATTCAGCCAGACCGGCCATCAGAAGTCCCTTTTTCTGAATCGGGGTGATATTGGCGGCTTCCTCGTCAAAATCGTATTTTGCAAGCTGTTCTTTCGTCATTGGAAAACGGTGAACCATCACCTTTTCCACAAGGATCGTGCCTGCAACCGTCAGCACCAGACATGACGCAATCAGGAAATACCAGTTAATAGCCATGGAGGCGGAGTAATTCGGATCGATCATCTGAGCCGCAGACTCCGTAAAACCATAGGCCAGGGCATCGGACAGCCCCAGAAGAACATTGGCACAGAAACCAGCGGCCACGGATGCAAAGGCCACATAAAGTCCCAGCAGAGGGCTGCGTCCAATGGACATAAACAGAATGGCAGCCAGAGGCGGCAGGATGATAAATCCGGCGTCACCCGCAATATTCAGGTTGATTCCCAGGAAAATAACTACCATGGACACGATCCATCCCTTGGCGCCTCCCAGAAAATGCTCCATTAATGCGACCAGGAAACCACTCTTCTCCGCCACAGACGAACCAATTACGGCTACCAGAACCATTCCAAGCGGCGCAAAGCCTGAAAAGTTGGTAATTACGTTTGTCCAGAGATACCTGATGCCATCCACGGAAAACAGGTTAAAGGTCTCCACGGTGGAACCGTCCGCCGGATTGACGGCAGTCACTCCCAGCATACTGCAGATTGCGGATATAATCACAACTACAACCGCCAGTCCCAGGAACAGCGTGATCGGATCCGGCAGCCTGTTGCCCACCCGCTCGATTGAATCGAGAATCCGGTCCAGCATTCCCACTTTCTCTTTCTTTGTCTTTTCTTTTGTCATACTTCTCCTTTCCCCAACCGCGTTCACTGCCCGGCCGAAAGCAGTTCCGGCACTTATCCATGCATTCTTCTGCCAGAAAATAACATATTAATTATATCAAATGAAAAGGTATGTGACAACAAAATCTTCATCCCCACAGCCCCCTCTATCCGGAAAGACAAACACCATTTCTCCAGGGCATTAGTCCCCGCTTTTTCCCATCTGTCCCAACTTTTTCTTAATTTCACTTGAATTTACATAATTTTATTGTTATTCTGGTTATATTTGGACAGGAATAGGGAGAGGTAACGAAAGTGAAAACAGAGACGACGAATGATATCAATAAATCAAAGACGGCAAGGGGGATTTTCTTCACCCTGGCAGGCGGTACAATGTGGGGATTTTCCGGTACCTGCGGCCAGTATCTTTTTACTTATAAAAATCTGGACTCCGCCTGGGTCACGGTTACGCGCATGCTGTGTGCGGGCGTTATCCTTCTGGTGCTGGGTTTTATGAGACAGCGCAGGGAAATGGTGCTGATTATGAAGAATAAAAAGGATCGGAGGCAGCTTTTTATTTTCTCTATTTTCGGACTGATGTTCTGCCAGTACAGTTATATGACGGCCATCTCCCATTCTAATGCGGGAACCGCCACGGTTCTCCAGTATTTAGGGCCGGTGCTGATTATGATTGTATCCTGTTTTATCGCGAAGAAGCTGCCCAGCGGCAGGGAGGTCTTTGCCATCATCCTGGCTGTGGCAGGAACTTTTCTTCTGGCAACCCACGGAAATATCCATTCCCTGGTCATTTCAAACCTGGGACTGGCCTGGGGTCTTCTTTCGGCGGTGGCTCTGATGAGCTATACCATGCTGCCAGAAAAGATAATCGGACGCTGGGGAAGCACGATTGTCACCGGGTACGGCATGCTGATAGGCGGAATCTTCCTGTTCTTCGCCACACAGTACTGGACCGTGCGTGTGACTTTTGATCTGGGCACAATCCTCGGACTGGCGGCTATCGTACTGATAGGAACTGCGCTTTCTTTCACGCTGTACCTTCAGGGCGTTAGCGATATCGGTTCCGTCAAAGCCAGCATGCTCGCCTGCATTGAACCCGTCTCCGCAACGGTCATATCGGCGCTGTGGCTCGGAACCGCCTTTACCTTTATGGATTTTCTGGGACTGGCGGCTATTATCACTACCGTTCTTCTGCTGACGCAGAGAAGAGGGAAAGAGAGAGTTTCTTAGAGCGTAATTACCTATGAGGAAGTCCTGGTTTGACTAATCAAGTAGGAGGGAGTGATTAACTCCCGTCCTCTTACACCACCGTGCGTACCG
>CATWBR010000317.1 GCA_958349075.1 uncultured Clostridium sp. | reverse complement strand
CAACTGCCCTAAGCCGTTTCTTCGGGAATCGTTTGGGGATTGTATTTTGCTTTTCAGCCCTTTTTTGAATTTTATCGACCTTGCGGTTATGTTCCTCAGAAAAGGTATGGGCATTTTCCGGATCGAGCTGGTATGCCTGCATTTCTTCATCGGATTCAAGCTGCTCCTCCAGGGCTAATTCTAATAGATAATCATTTTTCTTTTTTGTCAAATCGTCATTCATTATTTTTACACCCCTTTAACTTTTCGGCCAGAACTTTTTTCGCTCTGGAAAGACGTGTGTTGACGTTATATTCAGTTATGTTAAGTATTTGTGCTGTTTCTTTGGAAGTTAAGTGGTGCAGAATTCTCAGACGCAATATTTCCTTGTACTTGTCATCCAGTTCATTTATGATCTTAATTACAGTTTTATAATCTTCTGTCTCGAGATACAGATCCTCTGTGCTCCTGCCGGCTTCTGTTTTTTCAACCGTTTCAAAGGGGATTGGTGTATGGTTGGCTTTTCTGATTTGATCAATTGCGGTGTTTTTTGTTATTGTTATCAGTAAATTTTTACAACGCGGCGTTTCAACTTCATTCTCTTCGATTCTGTATAGAATATCGATAAGTTTGATTAATGAAAGTTGAACGATATCCTCTGCATCATGTTGATTTTTGGCAACATTAAAAGCGACCTGATACATCATCTTTTTGTACCGCTCATAGATATGACGAAATTTGGAGAGCTCTGCTTCCCCGTCGATCATGCTTAATAGAATCATACTCGTTAGCCCTCATTTGTACGTGATAAAATTTGGTTTGCATATTACGGCAGATATGCCCGGCAAAAGGCCGTGATGGAATCGGTACGGCCCTCATTCATCAGAACCGTCAACACCGGATGCCGCAGTACAGGTGGGCGTACAACACTGACTGATATACGGTGCGGCGTGCTGCCCGGCATACTTTTTATAAAAATTGCCTTAATGAACCGCTGAATGAATGGCTTGTCTTCATAAACATTCCCTCCTTTTTACTTATCTTTTATCATAACATCAGCAAAGTCAATATAGAGGTGACAAATCATATTGTTTTGTGCCTCAGTTTTTGCTCTAAAGCATGGAGAAACCGTGAAAAAAAGCAGCCACAGCCTGCAGCCCGGAGCCTGCGGCCTAATCTATTTCTGGACTAACAGATTTCTTTATGATATAATGTTGAGAATAGGTGGGTGTTTTTTCACGGGAGACAGAGAATGAGAGAAAATACAAAAATAAAAGGCCAACTGCGGTTTTACCTGCAATGGCCATTGATATTGTCGGTCTTTTTAATGGCAGCGAATCTGGTTGTGGGAGCGATAAGTCCCAAGGCCGGTATTGCCATGTCCGGATTTACTTTACTTTATGTTGTGGTTGCCCTGTGGCTGTTCCTCTATAGGAGAAAGAGGCTCATGGGCGGGCTGGTGGAATTCTCGGCAGAGTATGCAGGGGTCCAGAAACAGCTGCTTTCCGAGATGGCTATGCCATATGCGGTAGCCGATGCAGAAGGACATCTGATTTGGATGAATAAGGCTTTTGCGGAAGTTGTGCAGGAGGATAAGAGCTGCAGGAAGAGCCTGGCGGCGCTGTTCCCTGAGATCACCAGGGAAATGCTGGATGAGATAGAAGGAAATTCCTGCATCCATTCTTCATTTGATGGAAAGTTTTACCGTGTCGATATCAGACAGATTTATATGGATGAGGACGAAGGGCTGAGACTCAACCCGACGCAGGAAGTCCCGGAAGAATTGCTGTTTGCGGTTTACCTGTTTGATGAGACGGAAGTACTTTCTTATAAGAGGGAGATTGATAACCAGAAACTCGTGGCCGGACTGATTTATCTGGACAACTATGAGGAGGCACTGGAAAGCGTGGAGGAAGTGAGACGTTCCCTGCTGTCCGCGCTGATCGATCGTAAGATCAACAAATACATCTCTAATATGGATGGTATTGTTAAGAAGCTGGAGAAGGATAAATATCTGTTTGTCATTAAACAGCAGTACACGGAAGAAATCCAGGAGAACCGTTTTAACCTTCTGGAAGATGTCAAAACAGTTAATATTGGTAATGAGATGGCTGTTACGCTCAGCATCGGTATGGGTATGAACGGGAGCAGCTATATTACAAACTATGAGTATGCCAGAACTGCCATCGATATGGCTCTGGGACGCGGCGGTGATCAGGCCGTAGTCAAGGATGGGGCCAGAATCCGCTATTACGGCGGCAAGTCCCAGCAGCTTGAGAAGACGACCCGTGTGAAGGCACGTGTCAAAGCTCATGCAATGCGCGAACTCATGGATACAAAAGATAAATTACTTATCATGGGCCATAAGATCGGTGATATTGATTCTTTCGGCGCAGCCATCGGTATCTACAGGATTGCCACTTCGTTTAACAAGAAAGCAAGGATCGTGGTCAACAGCGTTAATTCTTCCGTTAAACCGATGATGGCGAGATTTCAGAATAATCCCGAATACCCCGACGATCTGCTGATGACAGGGGAAGAGGCGGCGGACTGGGCGGATGCCAACACGATGCTGGTTGTTGTTGACGTTAACAGGCCGAGTATTGCAGAAGCGCCTGAACTGCTGAAACAGATTAAGACGATTGTAGTGCTGGATCACCACAGACAGAGCAGCGAGATTATCGACAATGCGGTGCTGTCCTATGTGGAGCCGTATGCATCCTCCACCTGTGAGATGGTTGCGGAAGTGCTCCAGTACATTGGCGACGGAATTAAGATTAAACCGGCCGAGGCGGATGCCATGTATGCCGGAATCGTGATTGATACAAATAATTTCATGAACCAGGCCGGAGTCAGAACCTTTGAGGCGGCAGCTTTCCTGCGCAGGAACGGCGCCGATGTGGTCAGGGTCAGAAAGCTGTTCCGCGACAGGCTTGAGGATTATAAAGCGAGAGCCGAAGCCATCCGGAAAGCGGAGATATTTAAAGACTATTTTGCCATCTCAGAATGCCCGGCCGAAGGAATCGAGAGCCCGACGGTAGTCGGCGCCCAGGCGGCCAATGAGATGCTTGATATCGTAGGGATTAAAGCTTCCTTTGTCCTTACGGAACTTGAAGATACCATCTACTTCAGCGCCCGTTCCATCGACGAGATCAATGTCCAGATCATGATGGAAAAGCTGGGAGGCGGCGGTCACAGGACCATAGCAGGAGCCCAGTTGAAAGACGCGACGATAGAGGAAGCAAAGGACAAATTAAAAGAGATTATTACAGTAATGCTCGAGAAAGGGGATATATAGAAATGGAAGTTGTATTATTGGAAGACGTAAAAGCATTAGGGAAAAAGGGACAGATCGTAAAGGTGAATGACGGCTATGCCAGAAACTTTATCCTGCCCAAAAAACTGGGAATTGAAGCAACTTCAAAGAACCTCAACGATTTAAAGCTGCAGAAGGCCAACGCCGACAAGATTGCTGCGGAGCAGCTTCAGGCGGCAAAAGATCTGGCGGCAGAGATTGGAAGCAAATCGGTTACACTTTCCATCAAGGCAGGAGAGGGCGGAAAAGCGTTTGGTTCCGTTTCATCCAAGGAAATTGCAAAGGCAGTTCAGGAGCAGCTCGGAATGGAGATAGATAAAAAGAAACTGGTGCTTCCGGAGCCGCTTAAAACATTCGGAACCCATGAAGTGCCTGTAAAACTGCATAAAGATGTAACAGGCAAGCTGGCTGTCAAGGTAGTGGAGAGCTAAGAGTATCAGCCACAGAGAAAATCGGAGGTCTACAGATGGATGAAGCGCTGATAAAAAGGGTACTCCCCCACAGCGTAGAGGCAGAACAGTCGGTCATCGGCTCAATGCTGATGAATAGAGAGGCAATTATTTCGGCGTCTGAGATCGTGACAGGCGCCGATTTTTACCAGCATCAGTATGGGGTAATGTTTGAATCCATGGTGGAATTATTCAACGAGGGCAAGCCGGTCGATCTGGTAACGCTCCAGAACCGCTTGAAGGAGAAGGATGTGCCGCCGGAAGTCAGCAGCCTGGAATTTGTCCGGGACATTGTCACGACAGTACCGACGTCCGCCAATGTTAAAACATATGCCAATATTGTGAGGGAGAAAGCTGTCCTAAGGCGGCTTATCAAGGTTAATGAGGAGATAGAAGGTCTCTGCTATGCGGGGAAGGACAAGCTTGAATATATCCTGTCCCACACGGAGAAATCGGTATTTGATCTGCTTCAGAGCAGAAGTTCGGGGGACTTTGTGCCGATTCGGCAGGTGGCCCTGAATGTACTGGAAAAGATTGAGACGGCGTCTAAAAACCAGGGGACCGTTACCGGTGTGCCCACCGGCTTTATCGACCTGGATTACCGGACATCCGGTTTCCAGCCATCGGATTTTATCCTAATCGCAGCCCGGCCGTCCATGGGTAAAACGGCGTTTGTATTGAACGTCGTGGATCATGTGGCCGTTAAAAAAGGGCTGCCCTGCATGGTATTCAGCCTGGAGATGTCCAAGGAACAGCTTGTAAACCGTATGCTCTCGATGGAATCCAACGTGGACTCCCAGAAGCTGCGTACCGGTACGCTGACGGATTCGGACTGGGATGCCGTGGTGGAAGGAATCGGAGTCATTGGTAATTCCAAACTGATTATCGATGACACGCCGGGTATCTCTATCATGGAACTTCGGTCAAAATGCCGTAAGATGAAGCTGGAATACGGGCTCAGCGTCGTTATTATCGACTACCTTCAGTTGATGTCCGGTAATGGCAAGGGCGGGGATAACAGGCAGCAGGAGATTTCGGAAATTTCCAGGTCACTGAAAGCGCTCGCCAGAGAGATGAATGCCCCGGTTATCGCACTGTCCCAGTTGTCACGTGCCTGTGAGACAAGGCCTGACCACAGACCGATGCTCTCCGACCTTCGAGAGTCGGGAGCCATTGAGCAGGATGCCGACGTTGTTATGTTCCTGTACCGTGATGATTATTATAATAAAGACACGGATATGCCCAATATTGCGGAAGTTATTATTGCCAAACAGCGAAACGGCCCAATCGGAACCATTCAGTTGATGTGGAGGCCTGAGCTGACCAAGTTTGCCAATCTGGCGAAGTAGGTGAGTCATAATTGGAATTCACATTAAAGAACAAGAAAGAATCCCGCCCGCGGGATTCTTTCTTGTTAACTAACAGTCTTATTTTGAAAAGAATGCATTGAATAAATCGTCCTGTTCAGGATTGTGGACTACATAGCCGATCGCTATCTTATTGTCCGTCAGTTCGATCAGTTTCTGCGCCTTTTCCGGGCCGAAGGCACCGCAGAGTTCTACAGCTCCAAAGCCCTCCTCTGCAAGTTTTTTTATCTTAGTGCAGGCCTCGTCGAAGCTGCGGACCGTATAAATATAGCTTGTCATGGTTCCCTTTTCAAAACACGCCTGGTGTTCCTCAGGGTCATAGGCTTCGCTCATCAGGATAAAAGCAAATTTTTTCTTCACGTTTCTGTCTCCTTTGTCAATATTTATTAAAACTTAAATAAATTCAATCCGATTTCTTCATCA
>CATWBR010000316.1 GCA_958349075.1 uncultured Clostridium sp. | reverse complement strand
TTCGAACCCGCGACCCTCGCCTTGGCAAGGCGATACTCCACCACTGAGCCACTCGCGCATAAAATTATATAAATTGTTTCTGTTCTCAAGTTTTATAATGACCTGTCAACGAGAAATATTCTATCATAACTTATGCACTATGGCAAGTGGTTTTTGTGGATTTTTTTAAATTTTTTATTTAATTTCTTCTATTATCCTTTTGTTTACCTTTTCTCTCCCCCGGTATAAAAAGAATTTAACCCTTTTATATGATGATTCCGTACTTTTTGATCCGGTATTGGAGGCTCTGCCGCCTCAGTCCCAGTGCATCCGCAGTCTTTGTGATATTGTAACCATAATGCTCCAACGCCTTCTGGAGCACCTGGTGTTCATATGCGTCCATAATTCCCTGAAGCTCCACACCCGGGGTAAAACCGGACAAGCCGTCCTCTCCGAATGAAGCGCTGGGCCTTGCCTCTTTCCTTTCCTCGCCGAATTTGCGCAGATAGCCCGGCAGATGTTCCCGTTTCAGCACCTCTCCGTCCGCCACATTTTGTGCATAATCCAGCACATGGAACAGCTCCCTGACATTTCCCGGCCAGGAATAGGCGCGGAACACCTCCATGACCTCAGGGGCAATCCCGGAAAAAGAATGTACATACTGAAACGCCGTGGCGTTCAGCCGGTACTCAATCAGCTCCTCCAGATCCTCCCTATGCTCCCTAAGCGGCGGCAGTTCAATCATAACCGTCGACAGCCGGTAGAACAGATCCTTCCGGAACTGATTTTCTGCAATCGCATGGAAGGGATCCTCGTTGCAGGAGGAAACGATACGCACATCCATCTTGATGTCTTTCTGACCGCCGACCCTGCGGAATGTATTCTCCTGTATCGCTCTCAGAATTTTGGACTGCATGCTCAGGCTCATGGAATTTAACTCATCCAGGAATAGGGTTCCGCCCTCTGCCTCCTCAAAGTAACCGGCTTTATTCTCACTGCCCGTAAAGCTGCCTTTCTGCGTTCCAAACAGCAGGCTCTCAATCAGGGACTCCGGTATGGCCGCACAGTTCAGCGCAACGAATTTCTTATCTTTCCGGCCGCTGGCCCTGTGGATACTCTGGGCGAAAATTTCCTTGCCCGTCCCGGTCTCCCCTACCAGGAGAATGGAACTGTTCTGATGCGCTACTTTTCTCGCTATATTCACCGCCTCTTTCAGCTTCGCGCCGTGGCCGATAATATGCTCAAAAGAATATCCTGTGAAACGCGTATAGTGAGAGTGCTCCTCATAGAGCTTCAGCGCATGGTCGATCTCTCCCATTTTCTTATTATACGTTTTTACAATATCGCTGTTCTGTTCAAACACGACGGAACCCAAAAGCTCCTTCCCCTTTCTGATGGGGTAAGCGGTGTTTGCCGTGGCAATAGAAATACCGTCGCTGGATTTGTAGTGATCCACCCGGTTTATTACCGGTGACTGGGTGCGCAGGCACGTCATAATCGTGCTGATATTTTCATCCAGGTTATACATATCCAGCAGATGCCGCCCCTCTATCGGAACATCATTGGGAATATGGGCAATTTCCCTGCTGGCCTTATTAAAAAATACGGCACAGGCATTTTTATCATATATCTGGATTCCCTCGGCAATGTGATCCAATGTTTTTGCAAACAGATATCCCTGATCATCCCTTTTCTTAAAAAACAAATAGGAATGTCCATCCGCCGCATCCAGTTTTTCAAAATTAAAATGGTCTTCGTCCCAGAATATCTCGCCTTCCCTCTCATCACCCTTCATGGAAAAGACGCCGGAAGGCTTTTCTCCCCTCAGAATCCAGTTGGAAAAAAGCAGTCTGTACATACTCTCAGCCTGTGGAGTCCCCCATTCAACGCGAAGCATTACCTGATTCTCGTCCAGAACAAAGTAAAAATCATAAAATTTCATTACTTTCCCCGCTTTCTCCTGTGCAATATCGACACATTATGAACAAAGTGTAGCACATAAAAAGATGTCCCGTCAAGGCAAATGCCAAATGATTATGCAATATGCCAAATGGTTATGCGTTTTTTGTTAACATGATAGCATCCCAGTGTCATTCCATTTTATTTGTAAGGTTCCCTGAGGATTTTTGTTTATTTTTTAAATTCTCTCAAAATACTTTTAAATACAGCGAAAATTGTGTAATACTATAATATATTTTCCACCATACCGGCAGGATCCAAAAAAGTTGGCACGGGTTTTGCTTTATATAAAGTCAGAAAAACGGAAAGGAGAGTATGGAGACGAATAAATCGTACTTCCATACAAACAAAAAACATGAGTGAAAATAATTCCAATTCAAAGCCGATCCGCTGGAGCGTGTTTATTCCCTGCTTCCTGGTTGTCGGCGGAGCCGCCATCCTCGGCGTTGTAAACAATGCCTGGCTGACGGACGTCACCAAAGCAATTTTTACATGGTCCCTCGGTAATTTCGGCTGGCTCTATCAGATCGTTGCAATGGTAACACTAGTTCTGGTATCCCTTCTCTGCTTCTCAAAGATCGGAAATATCCGTCTTGGCGGCCCACAGGCAAAATCGAAATATTCGTTCGGTTCCTGGTTTGCCATGACACTGACAGGCGGCATTGCGACCGGACTGATTACTTATGGAGTTAACGAAGTTCTGATTTATTTTGGAAACGTATATGGGGAGTTGGACGGTTACGGCGTCCAGCCGTTTACTAACGAAGCCGCATATTTCTCACTTGGCCGCTGCTTCTACAACTGGACGGTGATTCCGTATGCCATGTATGCCCTCTCCGGCGTTATCATCGCTTACATGTATTTTAACCGTAAACAAGAATTATCTGTTTCCGCATCACTGACACCGCTGTTTGGCCAGAAGATTACAAAAGGGTTCTGGAAAGCGCTGGTGGACGTTTTATCCGTTCTGGCAATCGCACTCGGCCTGGCTTCCTCCCTTGGCGCCGGCCTCGCTTTAATCGGAACAGGACTTTCCGCAGCTTACGGCATCGCTCAGGGCCCGATTGTATGGTTTATCCTGACGGCAATTATCACCGTAACCTTTACCGCCGCATCCGTTGCCGGTATCGACAAAGGTATCAAATGGCTGGCCGGTTTGACATCCAAAATTTTCTATGTGCTTTTAATCCTTCTTTTCATTATCGGACCGACCGTTTACATTCTCAACATGGCTAACGTAGGTCTGGGCTACTGGCTGGATCGTTTCTGGACCTGGGGCTTTGACCCATCCACAGTCGGCGGCGACGCACTTGTAACATGGTGGACCATGTATGACTGGGCTATCTGGATTGCTTACGCTCCTCTGATGGGTATCTTCTTTGCCATCATTGCTTACGGAAGAACAATCCGCCAGTTCCTGATTATCAACTGGATTCTGCCTGCATCCTTTGGTTTCGTATGGTTCTCCGTATGGGGAAGCACAGCGCTTAACTGGCAGATCAGCGGCAAAGCAGATATCATCGCTGCCATCAATGAAGGTGGAGCCGTATCCGGTATCTGGGAATTCTTAAAACATGTACCGTTAGGCGCTATCCTGATTCCGGTTATCATCGTTACACTGATTGCCGCCTTCTCCACAACAGCAGACACAATGTCCACCACAATCGCAGCGCTCTGTACCGAAGGCGCACGCCACGACGAAGAGCCTGCTCTCTGGCAGAAAGTAGTATGGGGCGTTTCCATCGGCCTTATCGCCTGCATCATGGTTGCCTTTGGCGGCGGTTCACAGGGTGTGGACGGAGTTAAGTATCTGGCAGCCTGCGGCGGTTTCGTCGTACTGGCCATCTTCATCCTTCAGTTAATTGCAAGTATTAAAGTATTCTTCTTTGACCCGCAGACAAAGAAAGACATTGAAGCCTGCACCGACAACGTGGAAGCCGGAGTAACCGAAGTACCGGCGGAAGAAGCAAAAGCCTGAAAACATGGCTGAACAAATATCTCATTAACATCAGAAACAAAATAAAAGGTGGAAAGCAATATGGATATCAGTATTAAAAATATAATTCTGGGGAACCCCATAACCCTGGAAGACTTTATCGCGGTTGTCAGATACGGCGCCAGGGTGGAATTCTCCGACGAATACTGCCTCAGGGTTAAGAAGTCCCGTGAACTGGTAGAAAAATGGGTGGCCGAAGAGAAAGTCATGTACGGAGTAACCACCGGTTTCGGCGCTCTCTGCACCAAGGCAATCGGCAAAAATGAGACGGCAAAGCTTCAGGAAAACATCATTCTCTCCCACTCTGTTTCCGTAGGTGAGCCGCTGTCCATCGAGAGGGTAAGGGGAACCATGCTTATGGTTCTCCAAAACCTGGGGCAGGGATACTCGGGAGTACGCCTTACACTTCTTAAATACTACAGAGACTTTTTAAACAAGGGGCTTACCCCTTGGGCGCCCGGCAGCGGCAGCGTCGGCTATCTGGCCCCGGAGGCTCACATGGCCCTCGTACTGCTCGGCAAAGGCAAAGCCTGGTATGAAGGGGAGCTGCTTTCCGGCAGTGAAGCGCTTCAAAGAGCCGGTATGGAACCTCTGGAACTCAGTTCCAAGGAGGGGCTTGCGCTGGTATCCGGAACCACTTCCCCCACCGCTATGGCGGCCCTGGCTATTTACGACCTATTAAATGCCGCTAAATCTGCCGATATTGTCGGTTCCGCAACTCTGGAAGCCTGCAAGGGCGTCATGAATGCATTTGACGAGCGTGTCATGTCTGTCCGCCCGCACAGCGAGCAGGGAAAAACAGCGGAAAATGTAAGAAAGATTTTAAACGGCTCCGGCATTATTGAAAAATACAGGGGAAGCCGAGTCCAGGACGCCCTCTCCCTCCGCTGCATCCCGCAGCTCCACGGCGCCGCTAAAAAGACTCTGAAGGATGCCAGGGAAGCGATTGAGATTGAGATGAACTCCTGCTGTGATAACCCCGTCATCTGGCCGGGTGAGGGAAACCAGGATGTAATCTCGGCCTGTAACCCGGATTCCTCCTATGTAGGCATGGAGATGGACAGCGCCTGCATCGCCGCCGTAGGCATGGCAAAGATGTCTGAGCGCAGAAACAACCGCCTGATTGACGAGAGCCTGTCGGGAAACCCGTGGTTCTGTATCAAGAGCCCCGGACTGAACTCGGGACTGATGATCCCCCAGTACACCCAGGCCGGTCTGTTAAACGAGATGCGGGGCCTTGCCACCCCGGCTACTATTGATAACACCCCCACCTGCGGAAACCAGGAGGACTATGTTGCAATGGGCTACAATGCCTGTAAAAAGGCTGGGGCGGCGGCGGAAAAGCTGGAATACATCCTGGCTATCGAGCTGCTTTCCGCCTATCAGACACAGCAGTTTTTGGACGCCGGCGTGAACAGGGCTCCTGCCACAGACGCAGTCATGAAAGAGATAGGCGGACACGTTCCTGTCATGGAGCAGGATATGTTCCTCCATCCCTATATTGAGTATCTCAGGGAGTTAATCCATTCAGGAGAGCTGGTTCGTATCGTGGAGTCGGTTACCGGAAAGCTTAGTTAAACAAAAGAAGTTAAGTTATATAAGCCAAGATAGTCT
>CATWBR010000315.1 GCA_958349075.1 uncultured Clostridium sp. | reverse complement strand
GAATAAGTAATGAAAAGGAAAGGTGGAAATTTATGTCGGACGGAACCGTATTGATAGTAGATGACGAACCTGCAATACGCAAGCTGCTTTCAAGGGTGGCTTCAAACTGCGGCTATGACGCTGTCACCGCCTCAAACGGCCATGAGGCAATTATCATGAGCCGCGACAGCAAGGTAAACCTGATCCTTCTGGATATTATGATGAATGGAAGTGATGAGGGATTTGAGGTGATCCGCCGCCTGAGGGCCGCCGGCAACGACATTCCCATCATCGTCCTGAGCGGACGCACGGAAGACTTCGATACACTCTACGGACTGGATATCGGCGCCGACGATTATATCGGCAAACCGTTTAACCCGGTCGTGCTGGGTGCGAAGATGAAGGCCCTGATCCGGAGGGATCAGAAATCCTCCCGCTCTGTCCCGGACTTTATCACCGCCGGACCATTCCGGTATAACAGCATGTCAATGGAACTTTTTAAAGAGGATCGCCGTATCCCGCTCTCTTCCAGGGAAAATGTCCTGATGAAACTGTTCCTCTGCAATGCAGGCCGTGTCTTTTCAAAGGAACAGCTTTATGAGCAGGTCTGGAATAGTACTGTCGTAGATAAAAATACAATTATGGTCTACATAAGCCATCTCCGGAACAAGATAGAGGAGGATCCGAAAAATCCAAGATATCTGAAAACGGTATGGGGCCTCGGGTATAAATTCTCGGCTAAAAAATAAAAATTCACCGGCATATTCAGAAATAGAATTGTCTGTCTCGGCCGCTGCCTCTATTTTATATAGGCAGCGGTTATTTTATTCTTGCATAGAAGGTACTTATACCATAAAATAGAACTGATATGGTAAAATTATTCTAGTTTTGGTAAAACATGTTACATCAACTGTTACAAACCACTCCTGCAAAAGAAAGGATGCAACTTTATGTTGGAGCATTTTAAAGATACACAGAAAATACAGGAACTCCTGCATGCGGCCCAGACCGGACTCTGGGCCATCGAACTGGATGAGGGCAGAGAGCCCAGAATGTACGCCGATAATGCAATGCTCTATCTGCTGGGTTTTCACGAAACACCGTCCCCCGAGGAGTGTTACCGCACCTGGTATGAACGCATTGACAGCAATTATTATGCCTATGTCCAGGCCGCCGTGGATAAAATAATCTCCGATGAGCGGGCCGAGGTGCAGTATCCCTGGAAACACCCCGAATGGGGTGAGATTTTCATACGCTGCGGCGGCATGCGGGACTGGAGCTATACGGATGGCGTCTGTCTGCGCGGTTATCATCAGAACATCACCAACACGGTTATGATGAAGAAGGAATATGACATCATTGTCCAGACGCTCGGTGAGAGTTACACCGGCATTTTCCTGTGTAATTTACATGATCAGACTTTTAAGACAATCAAAATTTCCGGCCGGCTGAAAGAAATGACACAAGACATTACAAATTACGGAAACCTGTTCCGCCTGTACGCCCTCGATGACGTCGCCATCTCATACCGGCCGCTGATAACGGCTCTGGCCAACCCGGAGTATATTACCAGGAGGCTCTCCCACGGAGAAAAACAGTTTGAGCTGCTTTTCAGAAATGTGACCGGAGGATGGAGACGCATTAAAATACTTCCGGTATCCGAATTTTCCGAACAGCATCCATGGGTAATCGCCGCCTTTGACGAACAGGACGATAAACAGGAGGCCCAGATGCGGGAGGATGTACTCTCCACGCTCTGCCAGTGCTACTATTCCATCTATCTGTTTGATCTTGACAATGATATCGAAGAGGCCATCTGGCAGGAGGATTTCATCCGTGAGAGCCATGCTTTTCCCAAGGGAAACCTCAGCGCCTACTACGAAAAATTTGTCCGTAATCATGTATTTGAAGAAGATCAGGAAAAAATGTTCCGCGCCGGCAGCCCTGAATTCCTCCGCAAGACGCTGTCCCGGCAGCAGCCTGTCTACGATGTGGATTTCAGGCGTATTTATCCGGAAGGCCTCATCTGGGTCCGCTCCCGTTTCAGTATTGCGGAGATGACGGACGAACGGGTAAGCAAAGTGGTATTTGCGAACATGCAGATACAGGACCAGAAGCTCAAGGAACTGGAGGAGGAGCATCAGAAAAAGCTGTATTTTGAATTGCAGAATATCATCCAGGGACTTTCCGCATTCTACCAGTCGGTATTTTACGTCGATCTGTCTGCGGGAACCTTTCAGCATTTTAATATCATGGACGACATAGCGGCACGGATTAACGGTGATGCCGGTTTTGACAGCCTTAAAACCATCTTATGCGATTTTGTCCACGAAGAGGACCGGGAGCTTTTTGCCAAAAAGATTTCTCTCGACGAGATCCACAGAAGAATATCGGGCGGCGAGACTATCTATTCCTTTGAATACCGCAGAACATTCGGTGATTCCTGCGGTTGGATGCGCATGCATGTCATCCTGGCTGAAAGCCGGGCAGGCATACCGATCAAGGTCGTTCTGGCCTCCCACAGCGTGGATGAGGAAAAGGAGCTGGAAGAACAGAACCGCAAGGCCCTGATTGCTGCCTATGAGACGGCCAAACAGGCCAATGAGGCCAAAAGTAATTTCCTGGCCCAGATGTCCCATGATATCAGGACACCGTTAAATGCCATCACGGGAATGACGTCCATTGCCATGTCGCAGGCAGGAAACCCGGAAAAAACATGTGACTGTCTGAAGAAAATTTCCCTGTCCAGCTACCACCTGCTGGAGCTGATTAACGACGTTCTGGATATGTCCAAGATAGAAAAAGGAAAGCTGGAGCTCTCGGAAGATGCGTTTTCCCTGCGGGAACTGATGGAGAATGTGAATTCCATCCTCTCTTCCCAGGCCTCCGCCAAAAACCAGGGGATTATTTTCCACACGGCGGAACTGACCCACGATAATCTGCTGGGGGATGCCGGCAGAATCAGGCAGGTTCTGATCAACCTGCTCACCAATTCGGTCAAGTACACGCCGGAAGACGGAACGATTATCGTCACCGCACAGGAGGTTTCTCCGCGTCTTCCGGGATACGGCTCTTTTGTCTTCACCGTGGAGGACAACGGCATCGGCATGTCCAAAGACTTTTTAAATTACATATTTGTTCCCTTTTCCAGAGCGGAGGAGGCCAAATCCTGCCATATCCAGGGCACCGGGCTGGGAATGCCCATTGCTCTTGGAATTGTTTCCGCCATGCAGGGCAACATCCAGGTGGAAAGCACGCCGGGAAAGGGGAGTCGTTTTATTGTCACGCTCAACTTAAAGATTGCCGAGCCGCTTCCCGTAAAACAGGCCGGACCCGAATTTACCCCTGCCCTGTCCTCCTCTGCCGCTTTGCCGGAAATCAGGCAAAAAGCCGCCGGAAAACACCTGCTTCTGGCGGAAGATAATCTGTTAAACATGGAGATTGCCCAGACCATCCTTTCGGACGCCGGTTTTACGGTAGACGGCGTATTCAATGGAGAGGAGGCGCTCCGGCAATTCCTGGATTCAGAGCCCGGCACCTACGATGCAATCCTTATGGATCTTCAGATGCCCGTTATGGACGGTTACACGGCCACCCGTAAAATCAGAGCCAGTTCACATCCACAGGCCTCCGAAATTCTCATTATCGCACTGACGGCCAACGCATTTGCCGAAGATATCACCAAGGCCCTGACCGCGGGAATGAACGATCATGTGGCAAAACCGATCGATTACAGGCAGTTGTTTGAACTTCTGACCCGATAAACGCGGAGCGGTTTTTATTAAACAGAGTACTTTCCTAATACATGAAAAAGCCCTGTGCCAAACGGCATAGGGCTTCTCATGTATTAGGATTTCGGATTTCAAAAAGGTTAAAGGATTTAATTCGTTTGTATCGTGCATTTATTATGTTTATAGTATAGCACCCTTCTCAGGAAAATGTTTGTATTCTCTTTGAATAAATTATGAAGACTTTCTTAAGATTGCACTTTCGACTGCAATAAAAATGCCTCTTTCTGCATTATAGCAGAAAATAAATTTATTTTCCCGCCGGACCCTTTTTAAACATATCACAGAAATCGAATGTTGCAAAATAATCTTCCGGTGTCTCTTCCCGTCTGATCATCTGCACGGAACCGTCCTCTTTAAGCAGCAGTTCTGCCGATCTCAGCTTTCCATTGTAGTTATATCCCATGGAGAATCCGTGTGCTCCCGTATCGTGAATGACCAGCATATCTCCCGGCTTAACTTCAGGGAGCATTCTGTCGATTGCAAATTTGTCATTATTCTCGCAGAGGGAACCAACCACATCATATTTGTGATCACACGGCTGCTCTTCTTTTCCCATCACGGTAATATGATGGTAAGCGCCGTACATGGCCGGACGCATCAGGTTCACGGCACAGGCATCCACTCCGATATATTCTTTATGTGTATGTTTTTCATGGATGGCGGTTGTCACAAGGCAGCCGTAAGGCGCCAGCATAAAGCGTCCCAGCTCGGTATAAAGAGCCACATCGCCCATTCCTGCCGGTACAAGAACCTCCTCGTACACCTTTCTCACACCCTCTCCGATGGCAAAAATATCATTTGCCTCCTGGCCGGGACGGTAAGGGATCCCCACTCCTCCCGACAGGTTGATAAAACGGATATCGGCGCCCGTCTCCTCTTTCAGCTTTACCGCTACCTCAAACAGGATCTTAGCAAGCATCGGATAGTACTCATTGGTCACCGTATTGCTGGCGAGAAATGCATGGATTCCAAAATGCTTGGCCCCTTTTGCCTTTAATACCTTAAATGCTTCAAAAAGCTGTTCCGTGGTCATACCGTATTTGGAGTCTCCCGGATTATCCATAATGTCGTTACTGATTTTGAACAGGCCGCCCGGATTGTAACGGCAGCTTATGGTCTCCGGAATAGCTCCAATGGTCTTCTCCAGAAAATCGATATGGGTAAAATCATCCAGGTTAATAATAGCTCCCAGCTCACTGGCCAGTTTGAATTCTTCCGGAGGGGTGTCGTTGGAAGAAAACATAATTTTCTCACCCTCAAAATTCATGGCCTGAGCCATCATAAGCTCGGTCAGGGAAGAACAGTCCACCCCGCTTCCCGTCTTTTTAAGAATGTCGATGATAAATGGGTTCGGGGTTGCTTTCACCGCAAAATACTCCCTGAATCCCTTATTCCATGCAAATGCCTTGTTTAAACGCTCCGAATTCTCCCGGATTCCCTTCTCATCATAGAGATGGAACGGAGTGGGATAGGTCTTTATGATCTCCTGAAGCTGCTCCAGTGTGACAAATGTTTTCTTTTCCATTGCGGTATCCTCCCTTGTATCGGTCAAAATAAATTTTTCTGCTGATATGTAAAAAGAGCCTGTACCGGTTCCGGAAACTGATTTTCCTGAATTCGGGCCAGACTCCATTGTCCTGATATTATTTATACACTACTTTTCCGGATTGATCAACCTGTATTACCGGAAAAATGGGGGATGTTGTTGCTATTCGGATATTAAGTAGGGATTTAATTGAGCAGATGAGGACGCTGCCGGCAGGCCAGGGGCCGGGGTGG
>CATWBR010000314.1 GCA_958349075.1 uncultured Clostridium sp. | reverse complement strand
CAGTGACCCCGTGCGACATTGAGGGACTTTATGTTATTGAACCAACAGTATTTAAGGATGAGAGAGGATATTTTGTAGAGACCTACAATCAGAATGATTTTAAAGAAGCCGGCCTCAACATGGTATTTGTTCAGGACAACCAGTCCATGTCCGTAAAGGGGGTACTCAGGGGACTCCATTATCAGAAGGAATATCCGCAGGGCAAGCTGGTCCGTGCTGTGCGCGGCTCGGTATTCGACGTGGCGGTGGATCTCCGTACCGGTTCAAAGACTTATGGAAAATGGTTCGGCGTAGTTCTCTCGGCAGAAAATAAAAAACAGTTCTATATCCCGGAGGGATTTGCCCACGGCTTCCTCGTTCTTTCCGACGAAGCGGAGTTCGCATACAAGTGTACGGATTTCTATCATCCGGGAGACGAAGGCGGACTGGCATGGGACGATCCGGAGATTGGAATTAAATGGCCGATCGGGGAGGGAATGGAACTGATTATTTCCGATAAAGATAAAAAATGGGGCGGTTTCAGGGATACGTTTAAATTCCAGATGTAAGGCCGTTTGGCTTTACGGGTGGCCGTGAGCCCGCTGTCGTTTTACGAAAGAGGAGTGAACGGTGACTTTTACAGAAATCAGTCCGGAGGTTCTTAATGAAAGAATTGATTGCCCTTGTAAAGGGGATTGTTAACAAAAGAAAATTGATTCTGGATCTGTCGAAGGCAGATTTCAGAAAACGGTTTGTCGGTTCCTATTTCGGTGTGGTCTGGATGTTTGTCCAGCCGCTTGTGACAATTACGCTGTATGCGTTCATATTCGGTGAGCACGGTATGAAAAATGCGCCGCCCGTCGGGGACGTATACGTCATTTGGCTGGCGCCTGGTCTTATTCCCTGGTTTTTCTTCAGTGAAGTATTGAATACGGGGACTAATTGTCTGCAGGAATACCACTATCTTGTTAAAAAGGTAGTGTTCGAAGTAGAAATGCTGCCGATTATCAAACTGATTTCCTGCTTTATGGTACATGTATGTTTTCTTGTAATAATGGTAGGACTATATGTGGTCAGCGGCTATAATCCTATGATTACCTGGTTCCAGATCCTGTATTATTCCTTTGCGGCCTCGATGTTCAGCCTGGCGCTGATTTATTTTACCAGTGCGGTCCAGGTCTTTTTTAAGGATATGGCCCAGATTGTGGGAATCTGTCTGCAGTTTGGCATGTGGCTGACTCCGATCATGTACGACGAGCGTATTGTCTTCAAGCTTAACCCATTTTATTATATTGCAGCGGGATACAGGGACAGTATGATGACCGGAAACTGGTTCTTTGAACGTCCTACGATGACCATTTATTTTTGGTCGGTAACGCTGATACTTATGGTAATCGGGCTTAAGGTGTTCAAAAAATTGAGGCCGCATTTTTCAGACGTGCTTTAGAATGATAAAGAAAGTCCCCGTACCGGATCATGGTACGGGGACTTTCAATTACCTGTATATATGACGGTTTCCGTTTTTCTCCGGGGAAATTACTCAATGTCCTCCCGCCTGACAGAGGGCGCACCCCGTGGGGGTGGCGGCACAGCCGCCGAGCGCCGTTTCACGCAGTTCGACCGGAAGACGTTTCCCAACGGAGTACATGGATGCAATCATCTCATCCAGGGGAATTAACTGCGGGATGCCCGACAGAGCCATCTCCGCGGCGATCAGCGCGTTTGCCACGCCTGCGGCATTGCGGTTCTGACAGGGATATTCCACCAGCCCGCCGACCGGATCGCAGACAAGGCCGAGCATGTTCATCAGAACGGTAGATGCGGCATACAGGCATTGCTGCGGTTCGCCGCCCATCAGTTCCACGGCAGCCGAGGCAGCCATGGCGGAGGCGACGCCGACCTCGGCCTGACAGCCGCCGACGGCGCCCGCCACGGTGGCATTGCGCATGGCCAGATAGCCGATGGCCCCTGCGTTAAACAGAGCGTCGCACAGCCGATCGTCCGAGATATGGTATTCTTCCTGCAGGGCCAGTAAAAGGCCCGGGACGATACCGGAAGAGCCGGCGGTCGGAGCGGCTACAATGAGTCCCATGGAAGCATTGACTTCAAGGACCGCCATGGCATAGGTGATTCCACGGCTCAAGACGGAGCCGCAGATATTCTTCCCCTTTGCGTGGTGGACACTGAGCTTTTTTGCCTCGCCTCCTATCAGGCCGCCCATCGATTTACCCGGGCATTTGATGGGAGAGGAGGCGGATTCCCGCATGATCTCCAGCACCCGGTTCATGCGGTGGCGGATCGTATCGGGTGTCGTCTCGCCCAGCTCACATTCCCGCTGTCTCATCACGTCGGAGATCGGGATATGATTGATTCTGCATAATTCCAGCAATTCTTTCGCATTCTTAAAATCCATAATTTAATTACTCCTTACAATGGAATGAAAATCAAAAAGCAATTTCCAAACACGCTCTATGACTGGACGATCATGACATCGTGTACGTGGCAATTTTCCTTCAGCATTTCCGTGACGTCTTCCGGGAGGCGGCCATCCGACTCTGCAATCGTGTAGGCGGTGTGTCCCTTGGATTCGCGGAACAGTCTCATGAAAGCAATATTCACGTTGCGGTCGCTCAGGCATTTGGTGATATGGGCAGCCACACCGGGCCTGTCCTGGTGGATAACGATGACGGCGCTGTATTCGCCCGTAAATTCCACCTTCACCTGGTTGATACGCACGATGCGGACCTTTCCGCCGCCCAGGGATTCTCCGCGCACCGTCATGACGCGTTCATCCTGTCCGGTCATGCGGATGTCCACCGTATTGGGGTGGATCTCCGTCTCTTCCTCATTGGCGGTAAAGGAGAACTCCAGGCCGCGTTCCTTTGCAATCTGGAAAGAATCGCGGATTCTTTTGTCGTCCGTCGCAAAACCCATGATACCGCCCAGAAGGGCACGGTCGGTTCCATGGCCGCGGTATGTCTTGGCGAAGGAGCCGTAGAGCGTGAATTCTACCTTTTTAAGCGGACTCCCGACCATCTTCTGAGCCAGGAAGGCGATGACGGCGGCGCCCGCCGTGTGGGAACTGGAGGGCCCGATCATGTTGGGGCCCAGAACATCAAATACACTGATGAATGACATTGGTAAACCTCCCTATGCCGTTTTAGAAATACATTTCTTATAAATAGTATCGACAATTACTCCGATTGCATTGTCCCCTGATACATTGCAGGCTGTTCCGAAGGAATCCTGCGTGATGTAGAGCGCAACCATGATAGCGCAGATCGGTCCCTCCGAATCTCCGGCTACGGCGCCGAAAACCATGTACAGGAAAGGAAGCGCGGTCATGATGGATCCGCCGGGTGCGCCCGGAGACGCCACCATAGCAATGCCCAGCGTCATGATAAACGGAATCACGGTGCCCAGGCTGATTGGAAGCTGGTTCATCAGACAGACTGCGGTGGCGCAGGCTGTGATGGTGATCATGGAGCCGGCCATATGGATGTTGGCACAGAGCGGGACGACAAAGTTCCGAATCTGCTCACTGACGCCGTCTGCTGCGGCACACTGAAGGTTGACCGGGATTGTAGCGGCGGAAGACTGGGTTCCAAGTGCGGTCGTATATCCCGGAATCTGATTTTTGATCAAGGTAAAAGGATTCTTTTTGCTTACGGTTCCGGCGATAATAAACTGAATCAGAATGCAGATCAGGTGCATCACGATGACAACGAGGAATACTTTCCACAGGATGCTTAAAATAGCAAATGTTTTTCCGGACTTCGTCATATCCACAAATGTTCCGCAGATATAGAGCGGAAGGAGCGGGATGATGGCGGTATGAAGCACTTTGTCGATGATGCAGGAGAAATCCTTCACAGCCTCATAGAGAGTATTGCCAATTTCCTTCCCGCGCATTACAGAAAGGCAGAGGCCCAGGATAAAAGCCAAGACTACGGCTGAAAGCGTGTCCAAAATGGGTGTGATGGAGATGCTGAAATAGGAATCCACGGAGACGCCTGCCGTGGCGGCAATCTGATCCAAAGCGCCCTCGCTCATGAAACTGGGGAACAGGCCGGAGGACACCAGGTAAGAGCAGGAGCCGGCGATCAGAGTGGAGCCGTAAGCCAAGGCCACCGTGATCAGCAGCAGTTTTCCTGCGCCCTGAGATAAATCAGCGATTCCCATGGTCACGTAGGCCAGGATCATTAACGGGATGACAAACTTCAAAAAGGTGCTGAAAATGCCGGACAGTGTAACAACGAAGCGGCAGAAGCCCTCCGGCAGAAACTGCCCGATTAGAATGCCGATGATGATGGCAATGATGAGTTTGGGGACAAGCCCCAGCTTAAATGCTTTCTTTTCCATGATTCATGTTCCCTCCATTTTTTGGTTGTTCTGTTTGAATACTTTGACGGTGCAGCTTGACGGAACACCCGCGCGAAGCGATTGGCTGCGAGTGCTCAAATTAGTGCAAATTCACGATTGACGTCGTGGTTTATGTATTATATCATGACAATATGCATGAATCAAATTCGTAGATTTCATATAGTTGTTGAAAAATTTTAATAGAAGGAGGAGCCAGAATGGAGATCCGCCAGCTTGTCACATTCATCCGCGTCGTGCAGCTTCAAAGTTTTTCCAAAGCCGCCGAAAGTCTGGGGTATTCCCAGTCCGCAGTCACAGTACAGATCCGTCTTCTGGAGCAGGAATTGAATGCCAGACTCTTTGACCGGATCGGAAAACGGATCACGCTCACGGATCAGGGAAACCGGTTCTGCACCTATGCCTACAACATTCTTCATGAAGTAAACAAGGCAAAACTGTCTCTGGACAGCGACACGGAGCTCAAAAATTCTCTTCATATCGGAACGATTGAATCCCTCTGCTTTTCCAAATTTCCACCCATCCTCCGCTACTTCAGGGAACACCATCCGAAGGTAGCCATCCGGATTACCACGGCCTCCCCGGAAGAGCTGATCGAGATGATGGAGCACAATCAGTTGGATCTTATCTATATCCTGGATGAGCCCAGGTATAATAACAACTGGATTAAGGTGATGGAGATGCGGGAGGAAGTGGTCTTTGTCTCCTCACCCGAATTCGAGCTTGCCGGGCGCGGCCATCTAAGGCTGGAAGAACTGCTCAGAGAACCCTTTTTCCTGACCGAGAAAAATGCCAATTACAGGCGGGCCCTGGACCGCTTCCTGGCATCCAGGCAGATGATCCTCTCTCCATTCCTGGAAATCAGCAATACGGAATTTATTATCCGCATGATTGAAGAGAATAGAGGGCTTTCGTTTCTTCCTTATTTTGCAGTGCAGAAAAGCGCGGAGGAAAAGCGGCTGTCGGTTCTTGAGGTGGAAGACTTCCACACCGCAATGTACCGCCAGATTTTTTACCATAAGGAAAAGTGGAAAACGAAAGAGATGGATGAATTTATCCGGCTGGGGGAAATGAATCCTACATAGGGATTTAGTTGAGATGCGAGGACGCCTCTGAAAGACGGCGGACGGGGTAGTGGGAGGTTGGATATGAGTCTTCAGTCCCGGTGGATGGTTATGGTGAGGGGGAATCCGGAGAAAAAAATTCCTTCGGGGACACGCTCCCG
>CATWBR010000313.1 GCA_958349075.1 uncultured Clostridium sp. | reverse complement strand
ATTTTGAAAAGGAAGAAGAGGAGGAAACATGAAACCGATAATCGGAATTACGGTCAATTATGTCAAAGATGACCGTGCGGGGACGGAAACGCATATCGGGGGGAAGGGCCAGTGGTGGCAGATGCTTGCCCAGGATTATATAGCTGCCGTTCAGACCGTCGGCGGAGTGCCGGTGATGCTTCCGGTTCTGAGCGATGGAGATGACTGGACGGAATATTCCCGCTTTCTGGATGGAATCATCTTTTCGGGAGGATGCGATATGAGTCCGCTAAATTATGGGGAGACGATGGACAGGACTGTCGGCACAGTGGTCCGGGAGAGGGATCGTCAGGAACTGGAACTGATGAAAACACTTCTCGCAGAGAGTGATATGCCCGTGTTCGGAATCTGCCGCGGTTGCCAGTTGCTTAATGTAGCCTGCGGAGGGACTCTGGTACAGGATATGGAGATTGGGAAAACCGGAAATCATTTTTTCCCGGAGCAAGAGATGCAGGTGCCTACCCATATGATTGTGACGCAGGAAGAAACACTAATACGTTCAATTGTAGGCGGCAGTGCACCGGTAAATTCTTACCATCATCAGTGTGTGGGAAAATGTGCTCCGACCCTCTGTGTTACTGCAACGGACGAAAGGAAGGTCCCGGAATGTCTGGAGATGCCGGGGAGGGCTGGCTTTACTTTGGGGGTTCAGTGGCACCCGGAGGGAATGGCTCTTACAGATCCGATACAGAGGAGATTGATGGAAACATTTGTAAAAGCGGCTGAGAAATGGAAGTGTGGAGTAAAGAAATAAGAGAAGATGCAGGGATGATGAGAAAAATAGCGGCGACGATAGGGGAGACAACAGAAATAATGGAAAAAAAATTTGAAACAACAGGAAAATCAGTATTGGGGACGGCAGATGTATTGGAACAGGAAGCAAAGCCCGAAATGACGGAAGGACGGTCTGCGAAAAGGCCTGAGGATATCGGTGATATTTCTCGGATATGTCAGGAGGTTGAAGAAAATTACAAATATCTCCACCAGCATCCGGAACTGGGATTCGAGGAGTATAACACTTCAAGGTTTATTCTTGACAGGATGGAAGAATATGGTATCGAGGCACGCCAGACAGGGGGGACCGGAGTGATTGCCACTATTTACGGAGACAGGCCTGAAAAAACGGTAGGTATCCGGGCTGATATGGATGCGCTCCCGCTAACCGAAGAAGCTGATGTTCCGTACAGGTCATGCAGCAGCGGAGTGATGCATGCCTGCGGCCACGACGCTCACGTGGCAATGCTCCTTGGAGCAGCCAGATATCTTTCCGGACAACGTGAGAGACTCCGTGGTAATGTAAGGCTGATTTTTCAACCGGCAGAGGAAGGAATGCAGCCGGAACGCCTGCAGGAGATTGTGGCAGCCGGAGGCAGTGAGCGGGGAGGAGCCGCAACAATGATAGCAATGGGGGCATTAGAGGATGTGGACTGCTGTTATGCCATCCATATGTTCCCGGAGCTGCCAACCGGTACGCTGGCGGTGCACAGGGAACGGGCCATGGCTTCCAGTGATATATTCAGAATGGACATCTGCGGAAAAGGGGGACACGGCTCATCACCGGAGACGGCGGTTGATCCTGTCGGAGCCCTGTCAGCAGTATTGGCGGCCTTTAACGCCTTTCCGTCCAGAGAACTTTCGGCCCTTGATTCCTGCTCTCTGTCGGTAGGGACGATTAACACGGATTCTGTGTGGAATGCGATTCCGGACAAAATTCATGTGGAAGGGGGCGTAAGGCTGTATGACAACAAAATCAGGGAGTATACGTTCAGACGCCTGCCACAGATAGCGGAGGGCATTTGCAGTGCACACCGCTGCCATGTGAATTTTGAAAGGCAGCAGGGATACGATCCGACCGTCAATGCACCGGAAATTTCGGAGCGTATGGCGTCAGTTGCAACGAGGGTTTTTGGGGAAGGCCGTGGGACTCTTATGGAGAGGCCGGCAATGGGATCGGAGGATGCAGGATATTATTTCCAGAAAGTGCCGGGAGCTATTGCATGGCTGGGCTGCCATGCGGAAGGGAGCAGAGCGTCTGTACCTCACAATCCCGGCTTTTACATAGATTTAAAGGCGCTAGGATATGGGGTGCTGTTTCATATTAACATGGTGTTTGATATACTGGGAGAAGAATAGGGAGGAACGTCCATATGGGAATTCTTGAGGTCCTGAACGGTAAATTACTATATACGCTGGTGTCTGCCGGCATTTTATGTGTTTTCTGTATGTGTATTTTCTTTTATGTGAGAGCCCGAAGACGGGCGTTTGAACTGGGAATTTCAAAATCGGAATTTTCCTCGGCCATGCGTGGTGCGGCGGTATTTTCCGTAGTACCTTCGGTTGCTGTAATTATCGGCCTGTTTTCGCTGGCGCCCGTTTTAGGAGTGCCCTGGCCCTGGTTCCGTCTTTCCGTGGTCGGTTCTCTAAGCTATGAACTGATGGCGGCGGACATGGCGGCAGCCGGTGCGGGATATGAGTCTTTGACCGCATTCGGCAGTTCAGGAGACGTAAATACACTGGGCACAATCATGTTTGTTATGAGTATCAGTATTATGGCCGGCATGGTCTGTAATATATTTTTTACAAAAAAAATCCAGATGCAGACGGCCAGCTATAGCAATAAAAACGGCGCCTGGGGAGCGTTGTCAATTAGCTGTTTTACAATCGCTATGATGTCTACATTTCTGCCGCTGCAGATGACGGCAGGTATCATCCCCTTTCTCACCGCACTTGTCAGCGGAGGCCTTACCATTTTACTGACTTGGGCGGCGCTTAAATACAAGATCCGCTGGCTGGCCGATTTTATTATGTCATTTGCATTGATAGCAGGTATGGTAGCGGCAGTATGCTTTACTAATATGGGAATATAGAGGAGGGTGTTATGGAAAAGACTGCAATAAAAAAAAGATCGTACATTGAAGGAACCCATTTTTACGGGCGTATTGCGACAATTCTGGCAATGTTCATCATGCTGGCTATACCGGCCGCGGTTTGTATTACATACCATGTCAAACTCAATATCAATCAAATCCTGGCTACGGCAGGACCTTTGCTGGCGCTTTTTATCCCGACGGCCCTGTCAGAGGTTATCAGCTTCACGCCTATCACCGGTTCGGCAGGCTACATAGCCTCTATCATGGGGAATGTTTCGAATATCAAGTTTCCATGCGCTTTAAACGCGATGGAGACAACCAATTCCGTATCCGGGACGGAAAAGGGGGATGTGATGGCAATGGCCGCCATGTGTGTATCGGGAATGGTTACAACCGTGATTGTCGCTCTGGGCGTTGTCCTGCTGGTGCCGCTTCAGCCTGTCCTTACAACACCGGCTGTTATGACGGCGACCAAATATATCATGCCGGCCTTGTTTGGAAGCATGGCGGTGTCGGTTTTTATCAATAAGAATGCTGGGGATTATAAGGTGGAAGGAAAAATAAAAATCGCGGCCGTTCCATTCTGCCTGGTACTGGCGGCCAGTTTTCTGGTAAAAGGTCTTGCAAAGAATTCGGGATATGTCATGCTGATTATGATTCCGGTAACAATTCTGACCGCCCGAACTATGTATAAAAAAGGAATTATAAAAGTGACGGAAAGGACATCTGCAAAATAAAACAGTATTCCAGCCGGATGAACTGGGTGTTTCTTTTGGGCCGGGATTGTGGTATATATAGTGGTATAATAAAAGAAAACCTAATGGCAACTGCTCAGCGGCTTGTATTTCCACAGGCTATTTCATGTGTTATTGCACAGAAATTCCTTGGTGAGGCGATGAGCCGCTGCAATCAATTACAGGCTGGGAGTTTTAGATATGAAAATAGACACGGATCAAAATCCTGCAGTATGCGGCAAGTACATTTCTTCGATTTATAGGAAATCGGGGGAACACCTGGCCCAGGAATTAAAGAAAATAGGGCTTACAACAGTCAAATCCATTCTTCTCGTCGGAGTCTACCGGAATGAAGGGACAAACCAGTGTGCGCTGGCGGCAAAGCTTTCCCTTGATACGGCGGCGGCCTCGCGCGGCCTTCGTACTCTGGAATTGGAGGGAATGATCAGGAAAGAGGTGGATGAGGCAAACCGCAGAAATTTTAAGGTATTCCTTACGGAGGCAGGAAGGCTCAAGGCGGAGGAGAGTCTGAGGGCTCAGGAGCGCTATTGGAAGACGGTTCTTAAACCCCTGGGGGAAAAAGGGATAGAAATCTTTAATGACCACCTGAGGCAGCTTCAGGATAGTATCAGTGATTATTCGGCAGATGAAGAAAGAAACGATGCAAATTGATGCTCTGATCAAATGGATCATGGCCATATCTCTGACCGTGGGAGCCGGTGATTATATTCTGGGCGGTAAGTTTGGGCTTGGGAAAGAGTTTGAAAACGGCATTATGACCGCCGGCCGCCTGATTCTTTTTATGGCCGGGTTCATGGAGCTGGCACCTATGCTGGCCGGAATCCTGATGCCGGTATTCGGGCCTCTGTTTCAGCGGATAGGAGTGGATCCCTCCATGCTGGCTGGAATTTTACTGGCAAATGACGCCGGGGCAGCGTCTCTGGCCATGGAAATGGCACTGGATCCTATGGTGGGCCGTTTCAGCGGATGGATTGTGGGAGCTATGATGGGAACGACTGTAATGTTTGTGTTTCCCATGGCTGTCGGGGTGGCAAAGGAAGGACAGAAGCCGGCGGTTCTGTACGGACTTCTTGTGGGAATTGCAACGGCACCGATTGGATGCCTCTGCGGCGGGTTGGCCGCTGGATTTCCGGTAAGGCTGGTGCTTTGGAATCTTCTTCCGGTGCTGATTGTCTCGGGGAGCCTGCTGGCCGGGCTTATCTGTCTGGGACAGAAACTCGTCCCTGCCTTTATATGGTTTGGCAGGGCAGTCTCGGCGCTCTCCTGTACAGGGTTAGTTATCGGGGCGGTCGGGCTTCTGACAGGTTTTTATCCGGTAACAGGAATGGGAAGTATGGAGGAGGCGTTTGTAGTAATCGGCAATATTGCGGTTTTTTTGGCCGGGGCGTTTCCGCTAATTGCCCTGCTTCGGCGTGTTTTTAGCCGGTTTTTTGCGGCTTTGGGAAATGCCTGCGGTGTCAATGAGGCGGCGGTATCCGGCCTGTTTATGACGCTTGCCAATGGAATACCGACGTTTGGGCTTCTGGATGAGATGAATGACAGGGGGATTGTGATGAATCTGGCATTTATGGTCTGCGCTTCCTGTGCCATCGGCGATCATCTTGCCTACACGGCCGGCACGGCGCCTGAATTGACGATGCCTGTGCTCGCAGGGAAGCTTGCGGGCGGTGCGGTGGCACTCCTGGCGGCAATGGTGCTGGAGCCGATGCTTATGGGACGGACGGCAGGCCGTAGAAAAAGATATAGTATATAGATAAAAATGGATTGGCAAAAGCTCCTGTATGGAAACATGCAGAGAGCTTTTTTTATACTTTGTGCCTGAGTCACATGGACGCCGATCTTTTATCACAATCAACGGTGTTTTTCCAATTCTGTGTATTGATTGGCGGCGAAACGCTTGACATTGTCATATCGTATGATAT
>CATWBR010000312.1 GCA_958349075.1 uncultured Clostridium sp. | reverse complement strand
GATATAGTAAAAATCCGACATTATTTTTAATAGTTGGGAGACAAGCGCCTCTGACGGTCTAACCCCCGTTCGCTTCCAATTTTACGGCCCGAAAATCTGAAAGTTGCAGTTATCAAAAATTGAAATATGGCAGCTCAACATATTCTTCAGGTAATGTATCCTTGTCATACACATTAACAAGGGGCTTGAGTGTTAACCCTGCCGCAGCCGTTCTATGATACTGTCCCTTACGATTCCCCGGTACAGAAGCGTGGGAATTACCATTGTCAGCAGAAGCAAAAACGGGTATACCGCCAACATAGGCCAGAAAATGAACCGGTAGGTGAAAAACCATATCCCGCTGGCGATGGCCCGGACGGCGACGGCGGAAAAAACAGTGCCGATTACTGCCGAGGCGATGATGGTACCGGCGGCATAATATATCCCCTCCCAGGCAAGCATTCGCCTCAGCTGTTTTCCGGTCATGCCAATGCTCTGCAGCATAGCAAACTCCTTGCGGCGGGTGATGATGCTGGTCAGAACCGAGTTGACAAAGTTTGCAATCCCGATAAAGCCGATGATTATGCTCAGCGCGCCGCCTATGGTAACAATCAGGGAAGTCAGATCGTGGAAGGAGCGAATGTAGGTCTCCTTCGAGTCATAGTTCATCTTGGGCTCCACATCCTCCACATAGCTGCTTAGGAATGCCTCCATGTCCGCTTCTGCTCCGTCCTTGACGTTAAAGGGGTAGCTGACCATATGAGGGGTCTCGCAGAGGGGCAGAAACTGTCCGGTGGGCAGATAGAAGCGAGCCTCGCCGGTGTTGCGGGTCGTATCGGTATTTTCGTTGATCCGCACCTTGGCCATCACCGTCAGGTCAAAGGTACTGTCAATGGTGCTGGTCAGCCCGTCCTGCGCCACATGATGGAACCGGAGGGTATCGCCCGGCTGGATGGCCGGATTGTCGATCACGTTGCCTTTGTCGTCACAGGCCAGGCCGTAGAGCACATAACCTCCGCTTTTCAGCGCCTCCCAGTCAACGGTTCCCTCCACCACCTCCATAGATTCCAGCAGGAAGTCGTCCGCGCCGAAAAACTGGACATAGGGGTTGCCCTTCTCGTCCTTGTTGTAACTGGAGACAGCCCCGCTCTCCGCGGAAAAGGATTCCTCCAGCGTTCTGGTGCCATACAGGCCGCCGCCATCTGCAAAGGCGTCGTGCTGCCTGACGGCCTCCACGAAAGAGGCGGTCAGCTCTGTCTCGCTGGTCTCAAACTTATAATTGAAGTAGTCGGCAGTGGAGATGACAAAATCCTTGTTCACAAACTTCGCCACATACTTTTCAATATCAAATCCGCTGGACAGGGTGAACACAGTGCCCCACAGCACCAGGCTCAGGGTCATGGAGAGAATCACCAGCAGAGTGCGCTTCCGATTCCGCCCCAAATTGGACAGGGCTATGCAATGGATCTTCGCTCCGTCTGTGGATTTTTTGGTCAGCGCGGCCTTGTGCCCAAATGCCCCGGCGTCGCTTTCCGTGTAGCGGACCGCCTCGATGGGCGAGACAGAGCCTGCGATCTTTGCCGGCTTGCGGACGCTGATCCATACCGTTAAAAATGCAAAGGCAGCCGCACCGATGAAGATGAGAGGATTGGCGGACACCTTGACGCCCGCATCGGCACTGTAAACCGTGCCGTCCATAAGGAAGGGCATCAGGGCCTTTCCGATCAGGAAGCCGGTCAGCAGGCCGATGGGGATGCCGATGACCGAAAGCCGCAGGGACTGCCTGCCAATGAGCCGCTTGATCTGCCGGCTGGTGGTTCCTAGGGTTTTCAGCTGGCCGTAGGACTGGATATCCTGTATAACGGATATCTGAAAAATATTATAAATGATCAGATATCCCGTCACCATAATCAGCAAAATTCCGGCAAGTCCGGATAGAAGCAGGACGGGATTTCCCTGTAAGTCGCCGCTCTGATAGGCAGGGCTTACCCTTGCAATGACATAATTACTGTCGGTCGGGCTGCCGCCCATGATGTCGCAGGTATATCCGGTTTCCGAAAGAAGCTGCAACAGCTTCGGCTCCACCGCCCCGCCGCCGCGAAACATCACATAGGCCGCTACAATACCTGAATAGTCGTTGTCCTCCGGATAGGTATAGGTCAAAAGTTCCGAATGGGCGTCCACAAAGGCTTTGGACACGATCAGACGGCCGATGCCGCTTAACATGTCTGTCTCCCAGAACCCACACAGGGTAAAATCGGTGGTGTAACGCGTGCCCCTGATATCATATTGCAGTGTGACTGTCCGGCCGACCTCTGCCGGTACGCCCAGGGTCTCCAATGTTCTGGTATCAGCTATGATTTCGTTTTCCGCCTCGGGCCGGCGCCCTGTTGTGGGCGTATAGCGGGCAAACTCCAGCGCTGTATCATCCATATACCACAGATCGGCAGGCCATTTTTCCACGCCGGGATACTGCAGGCGGTAAGAAACCGCTTTGGTGTAGGCGATTTTATCTATCAGCGGATGGCCCTTTACGTCCTCATATACCTGGTCGCTAATGTAGTTTAAAACTGCCTGCCCATCGCCGCCCTGTCGGCGGATATTCTGATCCTGCACGGTATCCATCAGGCCGGAGCCCAGGGTAAATATCGTGGTAAACAGGAGGGTGGTTAGTGCTATGGCAACACCAGAAATCACATTCCGGCTTTTCCCTGCCTTAAAATAGCGGCTGGACAACCGTTTGATGATGGTGGCGTTGTTGTTTCCAAATAATAGATCCTTCATCAGTCGGCCCTCCTTATCCAGCGATTTTTCCGTCTTCAATCCGGATGATGCGGTCGGCAAGCTGGGCAATCTCATCATTGTGGGTGATCATCACAAGGGTCTGATGGAAGTTACGGCTGGTGGTTTTCAGCAGACCCAAAACATCGCTGCTTGTCCGGCTGTCTAAATTGCCGGTGGGCTCGTCAGCCAGGATAATGGCGGGCTTTGAAATGAGCGCTCGGGCAATAGCCACGCGCTGCTGCTGTCCGCCAGAAAGGTTGTTCGGCATATTCTGGAGCTTATCCTCCAGAGCCAGCGTATGCACAATGTCCTCCATATACCGCCTGTCTGCCTGGTCGCCGTCCAGTTCCACGGGCAGGACAATGTTTTCATAGACATTCAGCACGGGAACCAGATTATAGTTTTGGAAGACAAAGCCGATGTTGCGCCTGCGAAAAATGGTCAGCTGCTCGTCCTTCATTTGGGACAGCTCCTTGCCCCGCACCACGATGCTGCCGGAGGTAGGGACATCCAGACCGCCCATCATATGCAGCAGCGTAGATTTGCCGCTGCCGGAGGTGCCTACAATGGCGGCAAATTCCCCCTGCTCAATGGAGAGGGTCACGCCATCTAACGCCCTTGTCACATTAGGCTCTGCACCGTAATATTTTTTTAAGTCGGTTACTTGTAAAATGCTCATGGAAACAACCATCCTTTCATATCGATAGCATGATTATAAAGGGCAATTCTCACAGAAATGTCACGAAGGTGCTTCCACGGCCCCTTCAAATGTCACAATTTTGTGATATTTTGGTTTTTCACCTGCGGGGCAGGAACACAGAAAAGGTGGCACCCTGACCCGGGCTGGACGAAACGAGGATGTAGCCGCCCTGCATCGTGATAATTTCCCTGGCCAGATACAGACCGATCCCGATACCCTCTACGTCGCGCACCGCTTCCTCCCGGTAAAACCGTTTGAAGATGGCCCCCTGGTTTTGTTCTGTGATTCCCATTCCAGTGTCGGCAATATCAATTTTCAAGTACATCTCCCGTTCCTCGACTGAGACTCGGATACTGCCGCTGGTGGGCGTATATTTTATGGCGTTGTCCAAAATGTTGAATAACGCCTCGCTAGTCCACTTCCGGTCATGGGAGACGCGCAGGTATTCATTGCAGCGCACCAGAACCTCAATCTGCTTTTTCTCAGCATTCAGCAGGATTCCGCCCAGCGCCGATGCCAGTGTGTCATAGATACGCTGCTCCTTTTTCTCCAGGGCGATGACGCCGGTTTCCAGGCGGGAAGTTTTAATCATGGCCTGCATCAGAAAATCCAGCTTGTCCAGCTGGCCGCTGGCCGCCTGCAAAAACTCCCTCCGTTTTTCCTCCGGGACAGGCTCCTCCAAAAGCGTGGCGTTCACCATTTTCAGATTGGCGATAGGAGTCTTCACCTGGTGGGCAATATCGGAGATCAACTCCTGCAGCTCGGCCCGCTCCTTTGCGATGCCGCGCCGGTTTTCTCCCATGATTTCGTACAGGCGGACCAGGCGGTGATTGATTTTATAGAATAGGCTTTCTTCCTCCGCCAGCTCTGGCAGCTCCATGTTCCCCGCCGTCATTGCGTCCAGCAGCCCGCACAGTCTATCTGAGAATCCGGTCAACTTCCCGCGCAGGGCGGCAGTAAAGAAGGCGACGCATGCTAAAACCAGCAGTAGGAACACAAGGGTATACCAGACCACCTCCATGTTGTTGGTCAGCCTGTACATCACCGCAAGAAAGGCCGCGGACAGCAGCAAAAGGATGACGTACACCCCGACACAAATTTGATTGACGGAGTGTTTTAGACCTGTCATTTATTCATCCCTCCAATCCACAGATACCCCATGCCATATACTGTTTTGATATAAGAAAACCCGTTGCCCTCAATTTTGCCCCGGATACGGCTGATGGCGGAGGTCAGGGCATGCTCGTCCACAAAATTTTCATCCGCATCCCATAGCTTCTCCAATAGCGCCTGCCGCGTGAGTACGATCTGCGGGTTTTTCGTCAGCACCTTCAGCAGCCTGTATTCCAGCGGCGTGAAGGAAACTGCCTGCCCCGCCAGAGTGGCGCTCATCCCCGTGAAGTCGATTCGCAGGTTTCTATCGTCGAAGAAATCGCTGCCTGACTGCTTTTGCACCCGGGAAAGTAAGGCAGCAACTTTTTTGCGGAATACGCTGATGGGAAAGGGCTTTGTCACATAGTCGTCCGCTCCCAGCTCGAAGCCCCGGAGCATATCGCTCTCCATGTCGTGGGCCGTCAGGAAGATAATGGCGGTGTCGGGGCGGCGCTCCTTTCGCTCCTGGCAGAAATCAAAGCCATTTCCATCCGGCAGGTTCACGTCCAGCACAATCAGATCATAGTCCCGCTTTTCGCAAAACGCCGCGGCCTCCGCTTTTGTTACAGCAGCGTCTATCGTATATCCTTCAACAGAAAGGTTGTAGCAAAGCGTGTTATTCAAAAGGCGGTCATCCTCCACCACTAATATCCTCATGAAAAATCCCTCTCTTTTCTAAACTAAGAACACAATAAAATGTTACAGAACTTCACAACAGATGTGTAGTTCCATTTTATTTTATCGTGAAAATCCACTTTTCTCAATTCCAATTATTTCTTAATGCCTCCATCTGTATTTTGGAATATGAGAAAATCGGCATCTGAATAGGAAATCATATCATTCCTTGTGTCATGTCTGAACGAATTTTTTGCAGTCAGGGCCTTATACAATGAACACCGCCAACATCCCTGATGGGAAGATAGCGGTGTTCTTGTACGAACTATGAAATAAAAACACTATTTCTTGTAAAGAATAAATA
>CATWBR010000311.1 GCA_958349075.1 uncultured Clostridium sp. | reverse complement strand
GTAGAAATCATATTTTGATTTCTACCCTTTTAAATTAAGTGAATTTCAACATTAAGTGAATTTCAACGGCGGCTGGCGGCGCTTGACTCACAAAGTTCATGTTCCATTATTTTAAAGGAGGTCAGAATTATGGATAATCGTCCGGTTGGTATTTTTGATTCAGGAGTGGGAGGGCTGTCGGCTGTGAAAGCAATGCTTAAGGCAGCGCCGAATGAGAGCATTATTTATTTTGGAGACACCGCACGCGTTCCTTATGGGAACAAGAGCAGAAATGAGATAACCTGCCTTTCGATGCAGGATGTGAATTTCCTTCGCATCTTTAATTTGAAAACAATCCTGATAGCATGCAATACCATTACGGCAAACTGCATTGATGCGCTCAGGGCGGCCAATAAAGATATTCCGATTATCGGCGTAGTGGAGTCGGCGGCAAGTGCTGCCGCAGAAGCAACCAGAAATAAAAAAATCGGAGTGATTGCAACACAGGCAACGGTGGAAAGCGGAATTTACAAGAAGAAACTCGAAGATGCGCTGCCGGGGGTTAAGGTATTTGAACAGAAATGCCCAAAGTTTGTCCCCTTAATTGAGAGCGGCCATATAAGTCCGGATGATCCGAAACTGATTCCGGTGGTTGAAGAGTATTGCAGGGGTCTGAAGGAGGAGAAG
Organism: uncultured Clostridium sp.; assembly: GCA_958349075.1. Taxonomy (GTDB): domain Bacteria; phylum Bacillota; class Clostridia; order Lachnospirales; family Lachnospiraceae; genus Otoolea. Next base: position 4,951 of record CATWBR010000311.1, on the reverse strand, counting down.
GTTGATGTGGTAATACTCGGCTGCACCCATTACCCGCTGATCCAGGACGCCGTCCGTGACTATATGGGCAGCAATGTAACCCTGATCGATTCCGGAGGGGAATCCGTCAAGACGGTTTTGGAGGGACTCTCTGAAAACAATCAGAAAGCGGCCCCCCTTGTCACGGGAAGCGATAAGTATTTCTGCAGCGGGGATGTTGGAAGATTCGGAACCGTAGCAAATATGTTTTTACAGAAGAATATCCGGCCGTACGCATCGGAAATTAATATAGAAAGATTTTAAAGAGGAGGTAAATCCATGGCTGAAAGATTGGATGGAAAAGAAGTGGCCGCCCGATTGACGGAAGAACTCAAAATGAGGGCGGAAAGGCTGAAAAGCAGAGGCGTAGTGCCAAAGTTAGCAATAGTGCGGGTCGGGGAGAGAGTCAGTGATGTCAAATATGAACAGAGTGCGGCAAGGCAATGTGTGAAAACCGGCATCGAGGTTGAAGTGTTCCATTTAGGCGGGGATGCCTCACAGGAAGAACTCATCGGGACAATCGAAGCGGTGAACCGGGACGGCTCTATTCATGGCTGTCTGATATTCAGGCCGTTTCCCGAAGGATTCGACGATGCGCTGATACGTTCTAAGCTGGATCCCGACAAGGATGTGGACGGGATCACCAATAGCTCCCTGTCTGGCGTTTTTACCGGGACGAGGACAGGGTATACCCCCTGTACCGCAGACGCCTGCATGAGAATCCTTAAACATTACGGTTATGAACTGGAAGGGAAAAATGTGGTAGTCATAGGGGCAAGTCTTGTTGTCGGCAGGCCGCTGGCCCTGATGTTCCTGACCAGGGAGGCCACGGTTTCACTCTGCCATATTAAGACCCGGGATGTCAAACGTTATTGTGACAACGCCGATATCATCGTATCCGCCGCTGGCCATGCGGGACTCGTCACAAAGGATATGGTAAAACCGGGACAGACCGTTCTCGATGTAGGCATTAACGTAAATAAAGAAGGAAAACTGTGTGGTGACGTTGACTATGATGAGGTTGCAGGAATTGCAGACGCAGTTACTCCCGTGCCGGGAGGCGTCGGCTCCGTGACGACTTCCGTGCTGGCAATGCATACGATAGAGGCGGCGGAGGCGGCATTAGCTCAAAAAACTGAAAATACACAGCACGATTAATAAGGGCAGTCACCCGGAAGGCAAACTCTTCCGGGTCTTCCAAAAGTTCCTGCTGCAGAGAAAATTGATATAGATGAGACAGGTTTCAAGAAAACAACGAAAAGCACGCTTCGCGAACTTTTCATTGCCACTCAATAAGAGTAAGGTATCCAAAACGTCTATGGACGTTCCGTTTACCTTACTCTTATTCGGGACCGTGAAGTGGTCGTCAATTATAAGAGATTCTCATGGCTGAAGAGATTCTCTTATCTGTAATTTAATATCAGGCTCCGTTCTTTACGCCTGTCGTCGGGGAGAATGAGAAACGGTTCAGCCTTCATTTCTCCGAGCTTTCGTTTTGTCAGTTCCGACACGGCGCGCAGAACAGACAGATGGGTGGCCAGATCAAGATGGTCTACGGACAGAGTCCTCTGCTTCGTGCACCCGTCCACGCCGCCTGCATCCACGACACGGCGGAGGAGTTCGGCTTCCTTTTCCTCCGAGGGAAGTAAGAAACGGCCGGTATTGATTGAGAGGAGAGCGGAGAGGCCCCATCCCCACCAGTTGGAAACGCCGCTTGCGAGAGTGAGTCCGGCCGATTCACAGGCGCATATTTCACTGCCGCAGGGAACATTCTCCAGAATTTGACGGCGGAAGGCACCCATTCCCATCTCGTTGCCTCCGTCACCAATGGAGATGGTATGCGCTCCGCTTTTTTTTGCTTCGGATAAAAAGGAAGAGGAGTCAGCAATCATGTCATCAATGATTTCCCCACGCATGTTGTGGTAATGGCCGTCCGCTGCTTTTCCGGGCCGTTCCAGGCTGATAAAATGTGTCGGCCTGAATTCATAAAGAACCGTCCGGATAAAAGATGACGTATCATCGTTCGGGAGCAGTACGAGAGATGCTCCGGGAGCGGCAAAACGCAATGCCTCTTTTAATAGAGGGTAAGAAGCGGCATCCGTGACGACAACGGTTTTGCACCCGGTTTTTGTCAGCGCCGAGGCGAGGTTAGCGGTGCCGGACGGACCGTCCGTTTCGCCGACAAAGGTTCCATCCGGCAGGCGGACCGGAAAACCGGTCAAAATCACCGCGCGTTTGGCGTCTGCAAGGACAGAGGCCGTTTCAGTAAGCGGTGAGGCGGGAAGCGAGGCCAGAAGGCCGCGTCCTCCGATATCCTGTTTCATAATCAGGTCCAGGGTCTTATAAAAGTTCATAACATCAATCCTCCAGGTATTTGCATAATGCAGATATGCGCAGCTTTTTTATCCGCAGGAGAAATCCTGAAAATAAAAAAAGACCCACGCATCCTGTAAAGATTCATGGCTCTTATTTACGAAGGGAACATCCGGGCAGGAGTCCCGATAAATAAAAGAATCAATTTGTATTTCATCCTTATTGTAGTGGATGGGGAGGGATTTGTCAAATAGTATTTAGTGGATGGGGAGGGATTTGTCAAATAGTATTTAGTTGAGATGCGGGGACGTCTGGGTGAGATGGCGGACGGGAGAGTTGGGTGTGTATGAGTCTTCAGTCCCGGTTTTTAGGGTGTGGTGAGGGGGAATCCGGAGAAAAAAATTCCTGCGGGGACACGCTCCCGCTTGTGAAGCGCACAGCGGATGCTAAGACGTCAAAAAACGCCGTCTAAGCACCGGCGGGCTTCAAGGTCTCCCTTCGGAACGTTTTTCTCCTTCTTCCCCCGGCAGGCCGTCGACGGGACTGAAGACTCAGCGAAGGGTATTGCCCCGTCCGTCATCTTCAGAGGCTGATTGTCTCTTTCGTCAAGTGCGGGAAAGGTATAGTCGCAGTCACTATTCAGTAATGATCCTTTTCATTCTTACAGCAACAGGAGACAGATTCCCTGTCTCCAGCAGGACGTAGTGGTCGCGACAATACCTCTCCCCGTTGAAGAAATAGAACAAATCAGCAGCCGCAGGCCGTGGTTCGGGATGGCGAAAACCTTCGCGTCTTCGGTCCCGGGCCATAACCCTGCCTGTGGGGAAGAAGGGAGAAAAAGATTCCGGAGGGAACCTGGGAGTTCATCGGCACTTACCGAGGTCTTTTCGAGGTTAGTGTCCGTTATGTACTCCAACGAGCGCAAGCGTTTCCCGAAGGAACTTTTTCTGCCCGGATTCCCCATCCGCGACAGCCTTCAACCCGGGACTGAAGATTCACAACCCCCTCCTCACCATCCCGCCCCCCGACCATCCCGGTGGCGTTCTCATTTCTCAAAAAAACCCTAAAAAGAGGCTGCCCAAACGCAAAACAATCATTTAGGCAGCCGCTCCATATGTTTAAAAAGTCTCTGATACTATTCTTTTCCGCTCCAGCAATAAGTACAGAGTTTGCATGGCGAAATCCCGATGGAAGCGATCAAATCGTCAAGCCTGTGGTACTGAAGTGTTGTAAAGTTAAGTTTTTTCCGGATGCATTCCAGCATATCCTTATAATTCTGGCTGTCGGGATCCGCGTAATCTGCCAGAACTTCGGCCGATACATTGTCGCCCTCGCGTTCTCTTATAATCCTTCTTGTAATCAGATCTAAATCGGAGTTGGAACGTGAGAAGTTCAGGTATTTACATCCGAATAAAAGCGGCGGACAGGCGGGGCGGATATGGACTTCCTTGGCTCCGCTCTGGTATAAAAATTCCGTCGTCTCGCTGAGCTGTGTGCCGCGCACAATGGAGTCGTCGATTAGGAGAAGGCTCTTATTGCGGATCAGGGAGTCAACCGGAATCAGCTTCATACGGGCGATCAGGCTTCTCTGGTTCTGGCTGGTCGGCATGAAGGAACGAGGCCAGGTTGGGGTGTATTTAATGAAAGGACGTGAAAATGGAATACCGGATTCGTTGGCATATCCGATTGCATGGGCGATACCGGAATCAGGGATACCGGCTACCAGATCCGCCTGCGCATGGTCGCGTTTAGCCAGCATACGGCCGCAGTTATAGCGCATCTCCTCCACGTTGATTCCCTCGTAGGAGGAAGTCGGGTATCCGTAGTATACCCAGAGGAAGGAACAGATTTTCATCTCTTCCCTGGCAGGGCTTAAGACTTCAAGGCCATCCGGTTTCATCAGGACGATCTCACCCGGGCCAAGTTCCCGATAGTCGGAAAAGCCCAGATTAATATATGCGAAACTTTCAAAGGAAGCACAGTATGCGCCTTCTTTTCTTCCGATGACGGCAGGGGTGCGCCCAAGCCTGTCCCTGGAAATATAGACGCCCTCAGGGGTCAGCAGCAGGATGGTCATGGATCCCTTAATCTTTTCCTGGGCCAGAAGAAGACCGTCCACAATGGATTCGGCCTGGTTGATGATGGCGGCAACCAGCTCGGTTGAGTTGATCTTACCTCCGCTCATCTCAAGAAAATGAATGTGGCCTTTTTCATAGGCTTCTCTTATGAGCTCTTCCTGGTTGGCGATTTTACCAACCGTCGTGATGGCATAGCTTCCCAGGTGAGACTGGATTAAGAGGGGCTGGGGTTCCAGATCGGAGATACAGGCGATGCCCAGATTGCCTTTCAGTTCTTCCGCATCCCTCTCGAATTTGGTACGGAACGGAGAATTCTCAATATTATGAATAGAACGGTTAAAACCATCGGGGCCATAGACGGCCATACCGCCTCTTCTTGTTCCCAGATGAGAATGGTAATCTACGCCGAAAAACAGATCCATCGTACAGTTTGTCTTAGATGCAACACTGAAAAATCCACCCATTTTTAACTTCCTTTCAATATTTGGTAAGTTTATCTTTTATTTTGATCTTATATCTGAAGATACAAAATTTTTGCATAC
>CATWBR010000310.1 GCA_958349075.1 uncultured Clostridium sp. | reverse complement strand
CATCATGATCAAAGCAACAGTATCCGCTGTTTTTTGATACTATATCAGCTTTACCCGGGAGGAACCACGTAATGGAAATCACATTGACACACTATTTGATCGTATGTCCCCTTTTATTTCTGGCAGGTTTGCTGGATTCTATCGCAGGAGGGGGCGGCTTGATTTCGCTCCCGGCTTTTCTGATTGCCGGTATTCCTCCGCATATGGCGCTCGGAACCAATAAAATGGGTTCTTCCATGGGGGCAACCGTGTCTACATTCCGTTTTGCAAAAAACGGATATATTCATCTGAAAAAAGTAATCTGGTTTATTGCGGCAGCCCTGACGGGTTCCACGATTGGTTCAAACCTGACGCTTTTAGTGAGTGAGAAGATCATAGAATATCTGATGGTGATCGTGCTTCCGATCGTTGCCTTCTATGTGCTGTGCAACAAGAAAATCGGTGATGATTCACAGGCAGGGACGATACCGCCTAAAAAGTCATTTACCGTGTCGTTAATTGCGGCATTTGTGTTCGGCATCTATGACGGCTTTTACGGCCCAGGAACGGGCACATTCCTGATTCTTATCCTCACGGGTGCGGCAAAGTATACGCTGAAAGAGGCGGCCGGCACGACAAAGGCTATCAACTTGTCGTCCAACATCGCGGCGCTTGTCACATTTATCATAAATGGGAAGGTTTTATATCCCCTCGGCCTGGCGGCGGGAATCAGCAGCATAATCGGAAACTATATCGGTTCCGGCCTCGTTCTTTCCAATGGACAGAAAATTGTGCGTCCGTTTGTACTGGTTGTACTGACAATCCTGTTTGGAAAGATTTTGTTTGGATAAAGCGGAATAGAGCGAGACCGTTTTGAGGAAAGAAAATGCCAACAGAGAGTATGGCAACAAACAGTATGGGAGAAAACAGTACGGGAGAAAAAGCACGGGAACCGCGTACCGGATATTAAATTAAATGGAGGAAAACCCATGAAATGGAAAAAATTCACCCTGACGACAACGACCGAGGCCGTTGATTTGATCAGTTGTACATTTGACGAGATAGGCATCGAGGGAATTGAAATTGAAGATAATATCCCGCTGACGGAAAAAGAAACAAAGGGGATGTTTATCGACATTCTCCCAGAACTTCCGCCCGACGAGGGTGTGGCAAAAGTCAGTTTTTATCTGGATGACGACGAGAATGTGGATGAAATGTTAAAGAAGGTGGACGAGGCCCTGGAAGAGCTTAAGATGTTTACCGACCTTGGCGCATGCACCATCGAGGCGTCGGAGACGGAGGACAAGGACTGGATCAACAACTGGAAACAGTATTTCAAACCGTTTACCGTGGACAATATCCTGATTAAACCAACATGGGAAACCATACCGGAAGAGCATAAAGACAAGCTTTTGATCCAGATTGATCCGGGGACTGCATTTGGAACGGGAATGCATGAGACGACACAGCTCTGTATCCGCCAGCTTCAAAAATATGTAAACAGTGATACAAAAGTCTTGGATGTGGGAACCGGAAGCGGAATTCTTGGAATTACAGCCCTGAAGCTTGGCGCGAAAGAGGTGTTTGGCACCGATTTGGATGAGAATGCCATCACGGCCGTAGGGGAGAATCTGGAGGCAAACGGCATTTCCACCGACCGTTTTAAGGTACTGCAGGGAAATATTATCGACGACAAGAGCGTGCAGGATATTGCGGGCTATGAGTGTTACGATTTGGCGGTTGCCAATATCCTGGCCGATATCATCATCCTGCTCCAGAAGGAAATTCCGGTACACATTAAAAAGGGAGGAATTTTTATTACCTCTGGAATTATCAATATGAAGGAAGATGCGGTTAAAGCGGCGTTTGCGGCCAATGATGCCTTCGAAGTGATTGAAGTGACATATCAGGGAGAATGGGTTTCCGTAACGGCGCGTAAGAAATAGGAGTACAGAAAAGATTCCAAAGCAGGGCATAACTTCAGCCATTAAGGGGAAAACATGTATCATTTTTTTGTAGAACGCGAACAGATCGGGGAGGATGTCATTACAGTCGTCGGCTCCGATGTTAACCATATAAAAAATGTCCTCCGGATGAATCCGGGAGAGCAGGTGCTGATCAGCGATAAAAGAGGCGGCGATTACCTGTGTGAGGTGAAAGATTTTACCCGGGAAACCGTACTTTTCGGCATTTTGGAGGCCAGGGAAAATGGAATGGAGCTTCCTGCCAGAATACACCTGTTTCAGGGACTTCCCAAAAGTGATAAGATGGAACTTATCATCCAGAAGGCTGTGGAGCTTGGCGTTTACCGGATTATTCCGGTAGAGACAAAGCGCGTGGTGGTGAAGCTGGACGCAAAGAAAGAGGAGGCCAGGCTGAAACGCTGGAATGCCATTTCCGAGAGTGCGGCCAAACAGTCGAAACGCAGCATCATACCCGAGGTAACCGGAGTGGTAAAATATAAAGAAGCGCTTCAGATGACGGATGGATTTGGACTTAAGCTGGTTCCCTATGAATGTGCCGAGGGGATGGAGGAGACCAGAAGACTCCTTGGAAAAGCGGAGCCTGGCACGGATATCGCGGTGTTTATCGGTCCGGAAGGCGGTTTTGAGGAGGAGGAGATCCGTCTGGCGTACGAGAGGGAGGTTTACCCTGTCACACTTGGAAAACGCATTTTGAGAACGGAGACGGCGGGGCTGTGCATTCTGTCGGCGCTGATGATTGCACTGGAACAGTAGAAAAGAGGAATGAACATGGAAGCATACTTTGACAATTCGGCCACTACGCAGGTTTTCGACTGTGTGAAAGACGCGGTAGTGAATGCCATGACTATGGACTATGGCAATGCGGCGGCCCGGCACATGAAGGGTGTGGAGGCGGAAAATATTATTAAAGAGGCCAAAAGAGAGATAGCAAACTCCCTGAAAGTGCAGGAAAAAGAAATACTGTTCACTTCCGGCGGAACGGAATCCAATAACCTCGCACTGATTGGAACGGCGCTGGCGAATCAGAGGACCGGCAAACATCTGATCACGACGGCTGTGGAACATCCGTCCATTTACAATACAATGGCATGGCTGGAGGAGCAGGGATTTGAAGTTACCTATCTGCCTGTGGATTCGTTCGGCTGTATTTCACTGGAGGAGCTTTCCGAGGCGGTCAGGGAAGATACAATCCTGGTTTCCGTCATGTATGTCAATAATGAGATTGGCGCGGTGGAGCCGGTGGAAGAGATTTCGCGGTGCATTAAGAAAAAGAATCCAAAGACGTATTTCCATGTGGATGCAATCCAGGCCTATGGTAAATATCAGATCCGGCCGAAAAAACAGGGGATTGACCTGCTGTCCGTCAGTGGACACAAGATTCACGGCCCGAAAGGGATTGGATTTTTATATATCGATGAGAAGACAAAAATACGCCCTATTATTTTTGGCGGCGGCCAGCAGAAGGGGATGCGTTCCGGAACCGAGAATGTACCGGGCTGTGCCGGTCTGGGAGCGGCTGTAAAGGAGATTTACAGAGATCATGCGGAGCACGTGGAAAAGCTTTATACGCTGAGAGAGCGGCTGATAGCCGGACTTAAGACAATCGACGGCGTGACAGTCAACGGCCATGAGGACAGACAGAACGCTCCCCAGGTGGTCAGCGCCAGTTTTGAAGGGGTTAAGAGCGAAGTCCTTCTTCATGCGCTGGAGGACAGAGGGATTTATGTTTCTTCCGGTTCGGCCTGTTCGTCTAACCATCCCGGAGTCAGCGGAACCCTCAAGGCAATCGGAGTGAAAAAAGAACTTCAGGATTCCACGCTGCGCTTCAGCTTCGGTATGTTTAACACGGAGGAAGAGGTAGATTATGCGGTTGAAACGCTGAAAGAACTGCTTCCGGTACTGAGACGCTACAGAGCGAAATAATATGGCATCCGAAAGACGGAAGGCAGTGATAACGGATGAGCCATTCAGAGAAACAGAGAGGATAAATTAATTTATGGTACGGTCATTTTTAATAAAGTACGCCGAGATCGGTGTTAAAGGTAAGAACAGATATATTTTTGAGGACAAACTGACCTCCCACATTCACCACGCGTTAAAACGCCTGGACGGCAATTTCTCCGTTACAAAAGAGTCGGGGCGCATTTATGCGCATGCGGCTTCGGAATTCGATTATGACGAGGTTGTAGCCGCCTTACAGTGCGTATTCGGCATTGCCGGTATCTGCCCGATGGTCCAGATTGAGGACAGGGGATATGATGATTTAAAAGAGCAGGTTGTCAAATACATTGACGAAATGTATCCGGACAAAAACTTTACTTTTAAAGTGGATACGAGAAGGGCCAACAAACAGTATCCCCATACATCCGACCAGATCAACCGTGATTTGGGTGAGATTATTCTGGAAACATATTCTGAGACCAAGGTGGATGTCCATAATCCGGACGTGCTTCTCCATGTGGAGATCAGAGGAAAGCTCATTAACCTTTATTCCCTCGTTATTCCGGGACCCGGAGGCATGCCGGTGGGAACCAATGGAAAGGCCATGCTTCTTTTATCGGGCGGTATCGACAGTCCGGTGGCGGGTTATATGATTGCAAAACGCGGCGTAATGATCGAAGCTACGTATTTTCATGCTCCGCCGTACACAAGCGAGAGGGCAAAGCAGAAGGTCGTGGATCTGGCAAAACTGGTATCCAGGTATTCCGGACCCATTAAGCTCCATGTCGTGAATTTTACCGATATCCAGCTTTATATCTACGATCAGTGCCCGCATGAGGAACTGACGATTATCATGCGCCGTTATATGATGAAGATTGCGGAAGAGCTGGCTAAAAAGGATGACTGCCTCGGCCTGATCACAGGGGAGAGTATCGGACAGGTAGCCTCACAGACCGTACATTCACTGGCCGTCACAAATGAAGTGTGCACATTGCCGGTATTCCGTCCGGTGATTGGTTTTGACAAACAGGAGATTGTAGATATTTCACAGAAAATCGGAACATTTGAGACATCGATCGAACCTTACGAGGACTGCTGTACTATCTTTGTAGCAAAACATCCCGTTACAAAACCAACTCTGGAGTATATCCGCAAATCGGAGAAAAAACTGGAAGAAAAGATTGATGAGATGTTGAAACAGGCGGTAGAGACGGCAGAAATTATCAGGTGCTGACAGAACGTAGAATTTGAAAGAACCGCTGCAAAGCAGGTGCTCAGGCAGCGGTTTTTTCCGTCAACAGTGCGTATTTGTTTTTGTTGAAGGTATCTGTGTGAAGAGCACACGGAGCTTCGGTAAAGGCATTGGAATTTAAAACTTTCCTGCCCTTCAGAATTTATACGATGTATGGTGCTAAGATGGTAAGAATATTATCAATCTCTGTTTCGGAATGGATGTTCAGATCGATAGGCTTGGACAAATCAAGGCTGAAGATACCCATGATGGACTTTGCATCAATCACATATCTGCCGGACACAAGATCAAAATCGACATTAAATTTTGCTAAATCATTTACAAAGGATTTAACTTTATCAATAGAATTTAAAGAAATACTAACTGTTTTCATGAAAAAACCTCCTCTTGCTGCTATGTTGTTACAGCGTATTATGATGGTAAAATGCTAACTCTATACTACCGAGATATGGAGGAAAAGTCAAGAGAGAGATTGTATGAAATCAGGTGCTTTTTCAGTTACTGTTTA
>CATWBR010000309.1 GCA_958349075.1 uncultured Clostridium sp. | reverse complement strand
CTTCTATAATTAATGTTACAATGAGTAACTGTGTAAAAATATGTAAAAATAGCACAGTTACTGTTTGGCAGGAAAGAGAGATAGATTAGAATATGAAAACAAAGCGTGAAGATGTCAGAAACATTGCAATAATAGCACACGTCGATCATGGTAAAACAACATTGGTTGACCAGCTTTTGAGACAGAGCGGTATATTCCGCGCGAATCAGGAGATGGTGGACCGTGTTATGGACTCCAATGATATTGAGCGGGAGCGCGGTATTACGATTTTGTCCAAGAACACGGCCGTCAACTATAATGGCACGAAGATCAATATCATCGATACGCCAGGCCATGCCGATTTCGGCGGCGAGGTAGAGCGTGTGTTAAAGATGGTGAACGGAGTTGTCCTGGTGGTGGATGCCTACGAAGGCGCCATGCCGCAGACCAAATTCGTTCTGAGAAAGGCACTGGATCTGGATCTTCCGGTTATTGTCTGCATTAATAAAATAGACCGTCCGGAAGCAAGGCCGGATGATGTTGTGGATGAGATCCTGGAACTGTTCATGGACCTGGATGCATCCGACGAGCAGCTTGACTGCCCGTTTATCTATGCATCGGCCAGAGCCGGATTTGCAAAGAAGGACGTAAACGATCCGGAGGAGGATATGTCACCGCTTTTCGAGACAATCCTCGAGTACATCCCGGCGCCGGAAGGAGATCCGGAGGCGGAGACCCAGGTGCTGATCAGCACCATTGATTACAATGAATACGTGGGCAGAATCGGCGTCGGCAAGATTGACAACGGCACCCTTAAGGTAAACCAGGACTGCGTGATTGTAAACCATCATGAACCCGATAAATTCCGCAGGGTAAAAATCGGAAAGCTCTATGAGTTTGAAGGCCTTAACAAGGTTGAGGTGACGGAGGCGCAGATCGGTTCCATCGTTGCGATTTCCGGTATTTCCGATATCCATATCGGAGATACGATCTGTTCTCCTGAGAATCCGGAGGCTATTCCGTTCCAGAAGATTTCAGAGCCGACCATTGCCATAGATTTCATGGTTAACGACAGTCCGCTGGCAGGCCAGGAGGGCAAATACATTACCTCCCGCCATATCAGGGAAAGACTGTTCAGGGAGCTTAACACGGACGTCAGCCTCAGGGTGGAGGAGACGGATTCCCCGGACTGCTTCAAAGTATCCGGGCGAGGAGAACTTCATCTGTCCGTCCTGATTGAAAATATGAGAAGAGAAGGGTTTGAGTTCGCCGTCAGCAAGGCGGAGGTTCTCTACCATTATGATGAGAGAAACAGGAAGCTGGAGCCGATGGAAGTTGCCTATATCGATGTGCCGGAGGAATTCACAGGCGCAGTAATCCAGAAACTGACCAGCAGGAAGGGAGAACTTCAGGGCATGAGCCCGATTGGAGGCGGATATACACGCCTTGAGTTTGCCATCCCGTCCAGAGGACTGATTGGATACCGCGGTGAGTTTATGACGGATACAAAGGGTAACGGAATCCTGAACACCAGCTTTGACGGATACGGGCCTTTTAAGGGAGAGTTAAATTACCGTAAGCAGGGATCCCTTATCGCGTTTGAGGCCGGAGAGTCCATCACCTACGGACTTTACAATGCCCAGGAGAGAGGAACGCTCTTCATCGGTGCAGGCGTAAAGGTATATTCCGGAATGATCATCGGCCAGAGTGCAAAACCGGAGGATATTGAGCTGAATGTCTGCAAGACGAAGAAACTGACCAACACACGTTCTTCCAGCGCGGACGAAGCGTTAAGACTTACCACTCCGAAGGAAATGAGCCTGGAGCAGTGCCTCGATTTCATCGATACCGATGAACTTTTAGAGGTAACGCCTACAAGTCTCAGAATCCGCAAAAAGATTCTGGATCCGACCATGAGAAAGAGATCTGCGTTCAGCAGAAAAGATAAGGGCCAGTAAAAAACAGGGACCGGCATCAAGCCGGAACCGGTGTAAGGATATATAATTCAACACAGGAAAGACGCTCTGAGAAGCCGGTAAAAGGCTTCCCGGGGCGTCTTTTTGTATCGTAAAAAAGCCCTTAGGGCAGGATTCTTTCTTCCACCGGGAATTTCCGCAAAACGGCCTGTCGGAAACGGGCGTATTTTCATAAAAAGCCGCGTTTATCCGACCGGGAGCACGATATTGCAAAGGAGCCGTTTTTTTACTCTGCGATTCGACATCGGCGCTGTCTTATCATGTAGAAATTTTACTTCTTCTTTTTCTTCTAAAAGAGAAATATCCGCATAAACATAATATTAGCAATTGGATTAGCTCTGTTTTTAAACAGAGGATTGCAAGATAAAAGAATAGAAAAGAAATATAGTGGAACGAAAGAGGAGAGAAGTACTATGTCAGAAAAAGTGATTGAAAACAACAGGGTAAGCGTAATTGGTGAAGTGGTTTCAGAATTCAAGTTCAGCCATGAGGTATTCGGGGAAGGCTTCTATGTAGTTGACATGGCTGTCAGCAGGCTGAGTGATCAGGTGGATATCATTCCTCTGATGATATCGGAACGCCTTATGGATATAACAAAGGATTACCAGGGCTGTACGGTGGAAGCCATCGGACAGTTTCGCTCCTATAACCGCCATGAGGGTACTAAAAACAGGCTGGTGCTTTCCATTTTCGTCCGTGAGGTAAACTTCCTGGAAGAGTTCACGGATTATACAAAAACAAATCAGATTTTCCTGGACGGCTATATCTGTAAAGAGCCGATTTACAGGAAAACACCGTTGGGCAGGGAAATTGCGGACCTCCTTCTGGCCGTCAACCGCCCATATGGAAAATCAGATTACATACCCTGCATCGCGTGGGGAAGAAATGCCAGATATGCTTCGGGATTTGAGGTTGGCAGCAGAGTCTGCGTATGGGGCCGTGTGCAGAGCAGGGAGTATACGAAGAAGCTGAGCGACGTGGATTGTGAGAAGAGAGTGGCATATGAAGTATCCGTAAGCAAACTTGAATGTGTGGAGCAGGAATAGGCAAGATACTTGCAAATCCGGTAAAAATGTGCTAGAATAAGTCGGCCTGGTAAAAGTAACGGTAAAACACATATAAAGAGGTGCTGAATATGGATAAGGGAATTGTTCAGATAATCTGCGGCGATGGGAATGGAAAGACATCCATGGCTCTGGGCAAGGGTATCGGAGCGATGACAAAGAATAAAAGGGTCATCATGATCCAGTTCTTAAAAGGAGCCTTAAGTCCTGAAACGTCAGAGTGGCTTAAACGGCTGGAACCGGATATGAAGGTGTTCCGTTTTGAAAAACAGAGCTGCCATTTTTGCACGCTGAATGAAGCCCAGAAGCAGGAGGAACGGATTAATATCTGCAACGGCATCAATTTCGCAAAGAAAGTTCTTACAACCGGCGAATGCGATTTGCTGATACTGGATGAATTCCTCGGGATTCTGGATTTGGGCCTGATGACAATGGAAGACTTTACGGGTATGCTCGCCCTCAGGGAAGAGAACGTAAGCCTGATATTGACAGGTAAGGTGTGCCCGCCGACGCTGTGCGGATACGCCGATACGGTTACACGCATTGACAACGACGTGGATTGCTGAGCAATTGCCGACTGGCCGTGAGGCCGGATTCGTAAACGTCACGGTTGACAAGAATAGAAAGTAATGATAATATAGGAACAAATATATTGAGGTAGAGGTTGCGTCAATCATCAGTAAGCGGCCGGATGTGGCAGACACAGTAGATGACCGTTGAAAGGGAAAGACGCCGAAGAGCAGCACCACTGTGAGTGCGGTTCTGGGCATATGGTGAATAATCATATGACTGTCATCAGGAACGATGGGGAGCTACGGGATAATTTGTGTACATTATGAGCTGGCCGCCGTGCCAGCTTTATTTTTACTTTTAGAGATCCCGGATAAACCAGGAAGTCTGAATACAGATTGAAGGAGGATATCAGAATGTCAATTTTCGAAGGTGCAGGAGTTGCGTTAGTAACACCGTTTAAGGAAAGCGGAGAGATCAATTATGCCAAGCTGGAAGAGCTGGTGGAGGAGCAGATAGCAGGCGGAACCGACAGTATTATTGTCTGCGGAACGACGGGAGAGGCGGCGACGCTGACCCATGATGAGCATATCAGGGAGATCAGATTTGTCTGTGACATAGTGAATAAGAGGATTCCGGTAATCGCAGGCACAGGTTCCAACTGTACGGCCACATCGGTTTATCTTTCCAAATGCGCGGAAGAAGCGGGTGCGGATGGACTTCTTCTCGTATCTCCGTATTATAATAAATCCACTCAGAAGGGAATCAGGATCCATTTCACCGATGTGGCGGAAGCGGTTAAGATTCCGATCCTGCTTTATAATATTCCGGGAAGGACGGGAGTGAACATTAATCCGGAGACAATCGTGGATCTGTGTAAGAATGTTGAGAACATCGTCGGTGTCAAAGAGGCAAGCGGCAATTTCTCATCAATTGCAAAGATTGCAAGCCTGTCGAACGGCTGGGTTGACCTCTACTCCGGCAATGACGACCAGATTGTTCCGCTTCTTTCCCTGGGAGGCAAGGGCGTGATTTCCGTATTATCCAATATTGCGCCGCGTCAGGTCCATGACATGTGCGAGCTTTATTTCAAAGGGGAAGTGGAGAAGAGCTCCAGGATGCAGCTTGATGCCATCCCGCTTATCGAAGCGCTGTTCTGTGAAGTAAACCCGATTCCGGTAAAAGAGGCGATGAACATGATGGGCAAGGGCGTCGGCCCGTTCCGCAAGCCGCTCGTGGAGATGGAGCCGCAGAATAGAGAAAGACTGAGAAGAGAACTGGTAAATTACGGTCTTCTTTAACCGACAAACCGGAGGTACATAAAAATGATAAGAGCAATTATGCATGGCTGCAACGGAGCCATGGGACAGGTGATAGCAGGAATTGCCCAAAACGACGAAGAAATTACCATTGTAGCCGGTATCGATATTGCAGATAATAAGAACAATCCATTTCCGGTATTCCCGTCTCTTCAGGAGTGTACGGTGGAAGCCGATGTGGTGATTGACTTTTCAATTGCAAAAGCGGCTGACGCAATGCTTGACTGGTGTGCAAAGACGGGCATGCCGGTGGTAGTATGCACAACCGGCCTCTCCGACGAACAGATTAAGCGGGTGTCCGAGGTTTCCGGGAAGACGGCGGTTCTCCGCTCGGCCAACATGTCCCTGGGAGTGAACGTGCTTTTAAAACTGGTAAAAGAAGCGGCTCAGGTTCTGGCTGCGGCAGACTTTGACATGGAGATTGTGGAAAAACACCACAACCAGAAGGTGGACGCACCGAGCGGTACGGCCATCGCACTGGCGGACTCCATCAACGAGGCCATGGATCACGCATACCATTATAAATATGACAGATCTGCGGAGCGCGTGAAACGCGATAAGAAAGAGATCGGAATCCAGGCGGTCCGCGGCGGCTCTATCGTCGGCGAGCACGACGTTATTTTCGCGGGCAGGGATGAAGTGGTGACGTTCTCACATACGGCGTATTCGAAAGCGATCTTTGCCAAAGGCGCGGTTCAGGCTGCCAAATTCCTGGCAGGGAAAGAGCCCGGGCTTTATACAATGGCGGACGTGATAGGATAACGGCCATAATTATCCAGTTTTTACCAAAATAAAACCTTTCTTCACTGTACATACTATGTGGTAGAAAGGAGA
>CATWBR010000308.1 GCA_958349075.1 uncultured Clostridium sp. | reverse complement strand
GTAGGAATTTTTTCTTCCGGATTCCCCCTCACCACACACTAAACACCGGGACTGAAGACTCATATACACCATCCCACTCCCCCGTCCGCCATCTTACAGAGGCGTCCTCACATCTCAACTAAATCCCCTCTTTAAGCTGCGCCAGATACAGCGCCTCCTTTTTCGACAGAACGGCGTCTTCGAGCAGTTCGGGCCTGCGCTCCAATGTGCGTTCTATGGATTTTCTGCGGCGCCACTCATCAATGTTTTTATGATGGCCCGACAAGAGCACCTCGGGTACCTTTTTGCCCATGAACTCCTCCGGCCTTGTGTACTGCGGATACTCCAGCAGATTGTCGTGGAATGATTCAAATTCCGCAGAGACGTCGTTATTCAGCACTCCCGGCACCAGCCTTGAGATGCAGTCTATCATGACCATGGCGGGCAGTTCCCCGCCGGTAAGCACATAATCCCCGATGGATAGATAATCCGTCACGACAAGCTCCAGAACACGCTCGTCGATGCCTTCATAGTGACCGCAGAGGAATACAAGCTCGTCCTCCTGTGCCAGTTCTTCGGCAATTTTCTGGTTAAATACCCGGCCCTGCGGTGTCATATAGATTACTCTCGGCCGCTTTCCAATCTTCCCGGCCAGTTCCTCGCAGGCCGCATAAATCGGCCCCGGCTGCATCACCATTCCAGCCCCGCCGCCGTATGGGTAATCGTCCACGTGGTGATGCTTATCCGTGGAATAATCGCGTATATTGACGGCTTCCACCGAAATCAGGCCGTTCTCCATGGCCCGGCCGGTAATGCTTGTGTTAAGCCCTCCCATCACCATCTCAGGAAACAGCGTCAGAATATGAAAATTCATAAATTATGCTCCTTAAATATCCAGATATTATAAATCCAGAAGGCCGTCCATAATGTGGACCGTCACCTTTCCTTCATCCAGGCTTACATCCAGAATGCACTCCTTAATGGATGGGAACAGGTATTCCTTCCCGTCATTGCCGTCGATTACATAGACGTCGTTGGCGCCGGTCTGGAGGATATCCTTTACCGTACCAAAATCAGCGCCCTCATCCGTGACCACCTTAAGACCGATTAAATCTATGATGAAATTCTCATCCGGTTCAAGCTCAACCGCCTGCTCCCTGGAGACAAGAAGATCGTTTCCCTTATACTTTTCCACATCGCTGATATTGTCATAACCTTTGAATTTGACAATAACCATATTCTTATGGAATCTCACCTGCTCCACTTCCATGGAAATACGTTCCTTTCCCGTGTCGAGCAGCACTTCTTTCAGTTTTTTAAATCTACTTGCATCATCGGTTGTGGGAAATACCTTTACCTCCCCTTTAATCCCATGAGTAGAGGAGATAACACCCACCCGCAGAAACTGTTCCATCCTGCTTCCCTGTCCTTTCTGTGCGGCAGCTGTTTCCGCCGTTCTCATATAGAAAAATCCTTTTTCAGGATTCTTTGTCCGTATCAAAAGAAAAGCCGTCTTCCCCTGCAGGCCGGCGGCTTTTACGTTACTGAATTTCTACAATAACTTTCTTATCATCTTTGGAAGCTGCTGCTTTCACAACAGAGCGGATTGCCTTGGCAATACGTCCCTGTTTGCCGATCACCTTTCCCATGTCTGAGGCGGCAACCTTAAGCTCAACTACAATCTCGTCATCTTTCACCGATTCTGTAACTGCAACTTCGTCTGGGTTTTCAACCAGTGCTTTTGCGATCACTTCTACTAATTCTTTCATACCAATTCACCTCACAGGCCAGGCTGTTAATTACTGGATTCCGGCGATTTTTAAAAGTTTACCAACTGTTTCGGTTGGCTGAGCACCTGTAGATAACCACTTTTTAGCTGCTTCCTCATCGATCTTGATTGTGCTTGGCTCTGTGTTAGGATCATAGTAGCCAATCTCTTCGATGAATCTTCCGTCTCTCGGGGATCTGGAATCTGCAACAACAATTCTATAGAAAGGAGCCTTCTTCTGACCCATTCTTTTCAGTCTCATCTTTACCATTTTACTTTCACCTCCTTGGGTTAATACTGTATAGACAATGCTTATGCATCATACTAACTTGTTTTTAAAACGGGAATTTCATCTTCCCGAGCATTCCGCCAAGACCACCGCCGCGGCGTTTGCCGCCTCCCATCATTCCGGGAAGCTGTTTCATCATCTTCTTCATCTCGCCGAACTGCTTCACCATCCGGTTCACCTCGGCAATGTCCACGCCTGCGCCATTGGCAATGCGCTTTTTCCTGGACGGGTTGATGAGATCCGGGTTCTTTCGCTCCTCATCCGTCATGGAGAGGATAATTGCCTCGACTCTTCCCATCGCCTTCTCATTATCGTCCAGATCCACGCCCTTTAACTGGTTCATCCCCGGCATCATGGTTAAGATGCTGGACATGCCGCCCATCTGCTTAATCTGGCGCATCTGATCCAGGAAATCATTATAGTCAAACTCAGCTTTTTTAATCTTTTTGCTGAGTTCTTTTGCTTTTTCTTCATCCATCACGGCTGCGGCCTTGTCGATAATCGACAGCACATCGCCCATACCGAGTATTCTGGATGCCATCCTGTCAGGATAGAACTGTTCTAAATCGGAAAGCTTTTCTCCCATGCCGACGTAAAGAATCGGTTTGCCGGTTACGGCTTTAATGGAAAGGGCTGCACCGCCTCGTGTATCACCGTCCATCTTGGTCAGAATTACGCCGTCGATGCCGATCTTGTCATTAAACATTCCGGCTACATTGACCGCATCCTGCCCCGTCATGGCATCAACTACGAGAAGCGTCTGGCTGACAGACACATTCTCCTTGATCTCCACCAGCTCATTCATCATATCTTCGTCGATATGAAGACGTCCGGCCGTATCGATGATTACCACATTCTGGCCGTTCTTTGACGCGTGCTCAATCGCCGCCTTTGCAATGTTCACCGGCTTGTGGCCCGTACCCATGGAAAAGACAGGCACTCCCTGCTTCTCACCGTTCTTCTGAAGCTGTTCAATCGCCGCAGGACGGTACACGTCACAGGCTGCCAGGAGGGGATTTCTTCCCTTTGCCTTAAGCTTGCCCGCTATCTTGGCCGTGGTCGTCGTCTTACCGGCTCCCTGAAGGCCGGCCATCATGATAACCGTAATCTCATTACTGGGTTTTAAAGCAATCTCCGTCATCTCGGAACCCATCAGTTTCACGAGTTCGTCATTGACAATCTTTATTACCATCTGCCCCGGATGAAGGCCGTTCAGCACATCGGTGCCCACCGCCTGCTCCTGCACAGAATTGATAAACTGTTTTACGACTTTAAAGCTTACATCGGCCTCAAGAAGAGCCATCTTGACTTCCTTAAGTCCCGCTTTAACGTCCGCTTCCGATAAGCGTCCTTTTCCCGTCAGGTTTTTAAAAACGTTCTGCAGTTTGTCTGCCAAGCTTTCAAAAGCCATTTAAAACCCTCCGTTCAAGTCAGGCAGTAAAAAGCATGTTCTACGAACTTTTCATTGCCAATCAATCATACAAGTTTCAGGATATCATTGGAAATCTGTGAAACGCGCTTAATCAGTTCCTTGTCCTCTGTCTCAAGAAACTCGCCGGTAAGGCCGTCAATCTCCTCCACCAGCTCCCTTGTCTTTATAAACTTCTTAACAAGGCCCAGTTTTTCTTCATAACCGTTCAGTATTTTGTCACAGCGCTTTATCATATCATGGACTCCCTGACGGCTGATGCCCTTTTCTTTTGCAATCTCGCTCAGGGACAAATCGTTGAACACAACATCTTCGTAAATCGATTTCTGATGCTCTGTAAGCAATTCACCATAAAAATCATATAAAAGACCCTGCTCTACAATTTTTTCCATTTCAATCACCTGACTTATCATACAACAGGTTCACCAGGGTGTCAAGTGTTTTTTCTTTACACCCTGATTTTTAATTGGCTCATTTTGATTCGGCTGCTTCCATCTCCGGCGCTTCATGGCAGACAAAGCAGTTTTTGCCTTTTCTTTTGGCCATATACATCGCATGATCCGCATTGCGGTAAAGCTCCCGGTAGGTCCGGCCGTCAAACGGACAGGCAGCAACCCCGATGCTGACCGACGTCCCCACTTCCGTCTCCACCTGTGAATGGCTCATCTTAGACAGAATCAGTTCCGCCTTTTTCTGTGCGTTCTCAATGTCCGAGGTATCGGACATAAAAGCGGCAAATTCATCCCCGCCGATCCGGGCAACCGGATCATAATCCCGGAATGACTGGCGGAGGAGTTCACCGATTTTGGCGAGATAACCGTCACCCGCCTCGTGGCCTTTCGTGTCATTGACCAGCTTGAAGTTATCCACATCAATCATGAAAAAGAATCCCTTCTGCTTTTCTTCGATAAGCGACTCTACCTTGCCCACAAACGCCTCCCGGTTCATAAGGCCGGTCAGGGTATCGGTCGAACTTAAGGAGAGAAGGTTCATCTCTTTTGCCTTGCGTCCGGTAATATCGGTCAGTTTTCCTATGACAATATCTTTATTGCCGATGATTGGCTGCATCTTGCATTCACACCAGATCCAGCCCCCGTCCCGGCCCAGAAGCCTGAGTTCCGCCACCTTTAATTCCCTGTCCGCCCTGACGGATGCGATGGACTCCACGGTCTCTTCCACATCGTCGGGGTGGATCAGGCCTCCGCAGAAGCTGCTGAATTTTTCAATGCTGTGCCGCACAATGCCGAGAAGTTCCGTGGCATTCTGCGTAAACTGCAGCACGTCTGTTTTAAAGTTATACTCAAACAGGATGGTATCTGAAAAATTGGAGAGAGCCGCATATCTCGCCTGTTCCAGTTTAATCCGGCGCCCGCTCTCTATCATAAGGATATAAATGAACAAACTGGCCAGAAGCGTAATCCCCACCAGGGACATTCCCATCAGAATCGTGTCGTCTAAGAGCTGTGAGGACACATCCTTCATCAGGTTGGCATCGGAAAAACTCATCAGGTTCCAACCCTCGAACCCCATGGGAATATTGGTCAGAAACGCACTCTCCGTATCGGCGTCCACCGTGAGGGTAATGTTTAAGTTTTTATCAACAGCCCGGATAAACTCATCGATGCCTTCCGTTTTGTTCTTCGCACTCCCCAGGATATCACAGATATTCTGGCCGACCCACTCTTCTTTGTCACTGCAGTAAAGGATCTGGCCGTTTTTATCGGCAATGCAGCTCACCATGGTTCCCCGCATGCCGGAATATCCCTCCAGCAGGTTCATCAGTTCAGAAACACTGACCGCGCATTTGACGACGCCTACCGTTTCTCCGTCCCTGACAACGGGTTCACCGGCAAAAAAGTAGTACCCTTCCCTGGACGGGGAATAGATGAGCTTGGATACGGCAGGTTTTCCTTCCAGCAGCTTTCTGTAAAACTCCTGTTCCTCGGGCTTCAGGTTCGGCTGTCCGGACCTCTCCTTCCACACCTGCGCAGAAACGTAAGCAACGGGAAAATTCTGTGTCCCGTTTACATGCGAGAGGTATTCGTTAAATTCCTCACTTTCCACATTAAAATTGGAAGCTCCCGCAAACTCGGCCACCGACTTGAGACGCACCTTCATATTTGTCAGATCTTCACTGATTTTTATACTCTGGGCCTCCCCGTACTCCATGAGATTACCCTTTTCTATGCTCATGAAACGTTTATTTACTTTCGTACCGTAATTAATAAAAATAGAATAAATCAGGACACAAAAAGCGGTTACAGCAACTACAAAAAATATCGTTCTATATC
>CATWBR010000307.1 GCA_958349075.1 uncultured Clostridium sp. | reverse complement strand
ATTTTGATGTTGACAGTATTTGTATCCTGGCTTATACTAATAAAGCACAAGTGATACCTGAACGCCCCGCGTAAAGGTTACCGCTGCCAACAACGAAAGCACGTTTTACGGGCTTTTCATTGTCAAACAACCAATGGATGCCGGCCCGGCGGCCCGGTACACAATACTACCATATATAGAAAGAGTTACAGGAGGAAGTTTGGGGTATGAAGATTATCAAACGAAACGGATCAGAAGCAGTCTTTGATATATCAAAGATCATGATGGCGGTCAGCAAGGCCAATGAGGTCGTTCAGGCGAACCAGCAGCTCAGCCAGGAGCAGATTGATGCCATTGCCGACCAGGTGGAGCAGGTATGCAGCACAAGACCGCACACGATGAGTGTGGAGGAAATCCAGGATCTCGTTGAGAACCAGATTATGGAGCAGCAGGCATTTGAGGTGGCGAGAAAGTACATCACATACCGCTATATCAGAACGCTTAAGCGTACCAGCAATACAACGGACGACAAGATTCTGAGCCTGATCGAATGCAACAACGAGGACGTAAAGCAGGAGAATTCCAACAAGAACCCGACCGTGAACAGCGTACAGCGCGATTATATGGCAGGCGAGGTCAGCAAGGATTTGACCACACGCCTTCTGCTTCCTCAGGAAGTAGTGGAAGCCCATGAGCAGGGAATCATCCATTTTCACGATTCCGACTATTTTGCACAGCATATGCACAACTGCGATCTTGTCAATTTAGAGGACATGCTGCAGAACGGGACCGTTATCAGCGGCACGGGAATTGATAAGCCGCACAGCTTTTCCACGGCCTGTAATATTGCTACCCAGATTATTGCCCAGGTGGCCAGCAGCCAGTACGGCGGCCAGAGCATCAGCCTGACCCATTTGGCTCCCTTCGTAGACGTGAGCCGCAGGAAAATCCGCCAGAGCGTGCAGGAAGAGATGGTAAGCCTGGGAATCAGCGCCAGCGACGCCCAGATTAAAGAGATGGTCAATAAACGCCTGAAAGAGGAGATCAGCCGCGGCGTGCAGACGATCCAGTATCAGGTTGTAACCCTGATGACAACCAACGGCCAGGCACCGTTTGTCACTGTATTTATGTATCTCAACGAAGCCCGCAACCAGCAGGAAAAGGAAGATCTGGCGCTGATTATTGAAGAGACTCTGCGTCAGCGCTACCAGGGCGTAAAGAATGAGGAAGGAGTCTGGGTCACACCGGCATTTCCTAAGCTGATTTATGTGTTGGAGGAAGATAACCTGACGGAGGGAACGCCTTATTTCTATCTGACGAAGCTGGCAGCCAAATGTACGGCCAAGAGAATGGTTCCCGACTATATCAGCGAGAAGATTATGCTCCAGAACAAGGTGGATAAGAATGGCGACGGCCACTGCTATACCTGTATGGGATGCAGAAGCTTCCTGACCCCATATGTGGATCCTGAGACGGGAAAAGCAAAATACTACGGCAGATTTAATCAGGGCGTTGTGACAATCAACCTGGTGGATCTGGCTCTTTCAAGCGAAGGTGACTTCGATAAGTTCTGGGAGCTTTTTGATGAACGTCTGGAGCTTTGCCATGAAGCACTGCTGTGCAGGCACAACCGCCTTAAGGGAACCCTGTCCGATGCGGCGCCGATTCTGTGGCAGCACGGAGCCCTGGCCCGCCTTGAGAAGGGAGAGGTGATCGATAAACTTCTCTATGGAGGATATTCCACCATCAGCCTGGGATATGCGGGACTCTATGAGTGCTGTAAATACATGACCGGCAAATCCCACACCGATCCGGATGTGACCCCGTTTGCCATGAAGGTGATGCAGCATATGAACGATATGTGCGCAAAGTGGAAAGCAGAGCACAATATCGACTTCAGCTTATATGGAACTCCCCTGGAGTCCACCACATATAAATTCTCCAAATGTCTTCAGAAGCGCTTTGGCATCGTAGAGGGAATCACCGATAAGGGATATATTACCAACAGCTATCATGTCCATGTATCCGAAGAGATCGACGCTTTTACAAAACTGCAGTTTGAAAGCCAGTTCCAGAAGCTTTCACCGGGCGGAGCCATCAGCTATGTGGAAGTGCCCGACATGCAGGACAACCTGGAAGCCGTCATCAGTGTGCTGCAGTTCATTTACGACAATATTATGTATGCAGAACTGAATACGAAATCCGACTACTGCCAGGAATGCGGTTACGACGGGGAGATACGTATTGTGGAGGACGACGGAAAGCTTGTCTGGGAATGCCCAAGCTGCAAGAACCGCGATCAGTCCAAGATGAACGTAGCCAGACGTACCTGCGGATATATTGGAACACAGTACTGGAACCAGGGACGTACCGAAGAGATCCGTGACAGGGTTCTGCATCTGTAGGAGATAACCATGAACTATGCCAATATCAAATACTGCGATATCGCCAACGGAACCGGCGTAAGAACCAGCCTTTTTGTATCGGGCTGCACCCACCGCTGTCCCGGATGCTTTAACAGCGAGGCCTGGGATTTCGGTTTTGGCGAACCATTTACAAAAGAAACGCAGCAGAAGATTATAGACAGCTTGAAACCGGCCTATGTGGCAGGACTGAGCCTCCTCGGCGGCGAGCCGATGGAACCGGCCAACCAGCGGGCGCTCCTTCCCCTCCTCAGGGAAGTAAAGTCCTCCTGTCCCGGCAAGGATATCTGGTGCTATACCGGGTATACGCTGGAGAGGGATTTGACGGAAGGCGGGAAAGCGCACTGCGAGGCTACGGACGAACTGCTCGGATACCTGGATATCCTGGTAGACGGCAGGTTTGTGGAGGCGGAGTACGACATTACCCTCCGTTTCAGAGGATCGAAAAACCAGAGACTCATTGACCTCCCCGCTTCTCTGAGGGATGGCAGAGTCATCCTCTGGCAGGACGATCCCATGTTTGCAGGCCATGAAAAGAGATAAATGATAATCCGCTCAGCGTTCGGGTTACCGCTTTTAACAGAAAGAGCACCGCTCCTGATGAGAAATCATGATGATTTCCTATCAGGAGCGGTGCTCTTCTTATATCATTGGAAAGTTGGTCCGATGAAATAAAAACGCTCAGCGAGGATTGCACTGCGGCGGTAAGGGATGATATCGCCGCGATAACCTTGATTTACGCCTCACTTACTTCCTCGCGGATCTCTTTTGTACGGATTTCCTTACAAATCTGTTCGATGAATTCACCGAGCGGTTTCACACCTTCATCGCCTGCGAAACGGCTTCTGACGGAAACCGTCTTATCCGCCTCCTCCTGCTGTCCGACTACCAGCATGTAAGGTACTTTGTCAAGTCTCGTCTCGCGGATCTTATATCCAATCTTTTCGGAGCGGCTATCCAGAGTGCAGGAGATACCGTTTTTCTTTAATTCCTTCTCCACCTCTTCCGCATATGACTCATATTTGTCGGAGATCGGAAGAACTCTTACCTGCTCAGGGCAGAGCCAGGTCGGGAACTTGCCGGCGTACTTTTCGATGAGCCATGCCAGTGTTCTCTCATAGCATCCCATGGATGTTCTGTGGATGACATAGGGACGTACCTTCTCACCGTTCTGATCGATGAAATACATATCAAAGTTCTCGGCAATGGCACAGTCTAACTGAATTGTGATCATCGTATCTTCTTTGCCGTACACGTTCTTTGCCTGGATGTCAATCTTCGGGCCGTAGAATGCGGCTTCGCCGTCGGCCTCTGTAAACGGAACCTGTTTTTCTACCAGCAGGTCACGGATCTTTCCCTGTGTTTTCTCCCAGTACTCCTCGTCCCCGAGATATTTTTCCCGGTTGTTGGGATCCCATTTGGAGAGACGGTAAGTCACGTCATCCTGAAGGCCCAGAGTTGTCAGACAGTGGACCGCCAAATCCAGGCAGCCGGCCAGTTCTTCCTCCACCTGGTCGGGGCGGATAATCAGATGGCCCTCGGAGATGGTAAACTGACGGACGCGTGTCAGGCCGTGCATTTCACCGGAATCCTCATTCCTGAACAGAGTGGAGGTTTCGCTGTAGCGCAGCGGCAGTTCGCGGTAGGAGTGCTGATCGTTTTTATATACGTAATACTGGAATGGACAGGTCATCGGACGGAGTGCAAAAACTTCCTTGTCTTTTTCCTCGTCTCCCAGGACAAACATGCCGTCCTTATAGTGATCCCAGTGACCGGAAATCTTGTATAAATCGGATTTGGCCATCAGTGGAGTTTTGGTGCGGATGTAGCCCCACTCATTGTCCTCCAGGTCTTCGACCCAGCGCTGCAGGGACTGGACAATTTTGACGCCCTTCGGCATCAGCAGGGGGAGGCCCTGACCGATGACGTCGACCGTGGTGAAAAGACGCATCTCACGGCCCAGTTTGTTATGATCGCGTTTTTTAATGTCTTCCAGATGTTCCAGGTAGGCGTTCAGCTCTTCCTTTGTGGCAAACGCGGTTCCGTAGATTCTCTGGAGCTGGGCCTTGCTTGAATCGCCTCTCCAATAGGCCATGGAGGAGGAGATAAGCTTGAATGCCTTGATCGGTTTCGTGCTCATCAGATGAGGTCCGGCACAGAGGTCGGTAAAATCGTCGCCCTGCCGGTAAAAGGAGATTTCCTCTCCCTCAGGCAGCGCTTCGATGAGTTCCACCTTGTACGGTTCCTCCCTTTCCTCCATCAGACGGATGGCGGCTGTCTTTTCAAGCGTGAATTTCTCAAGCTTCTGTCCCTGCTTGATAATCTTTTTCATCTCTTTTTCCAGGTTGTCAAGATCCTCCCTGGTAAATGGCTCCGTGTCAAAATCGTAGTAAAAACCGTTTTCAATGGACGGGCCGATGGTCAGTTTGGCCTGGGGACGCATCCGTTTAACGGCCTCGGCCAGGACATGGGAACAGGTGTGGCGGATGGCGGAAAGTCCTTCCGGATCCCTTGCAGTCAGGATATTTAAGGTACAGTCACTGTCCACGACGGTTCTGAGATCTACCGTTTCGCCGTTTCGCTCTCCGGCACAGGCAGCGCGCGCAAGGCCTTCGCTGATGTCGAATGCAATGTCAATGATGGATTTTGGTTCGGAATATTCCCTTTGAGAACCGTCTTTTAGTGTGATAATCATAATTTGTCTCCTTTAATTGTATAAATGTATTCGTTATTTTAGAAAGTAATGTCCATAGAGGCGCTATGGTGCATTTTCCAGTCCGGACTCCATTCCCTGTCTGCGGGCGATGCGTTCCCGATCAAAAAAAGCCCTCCTGCAGCACAACTGCTGCAAGGGGCGGGCATATCTGCTCGCGGTTCCACCCTTTTTGTATAGTTGGCGGTGGGAAAAGCATGCTGCACTTTCCGTCACCGTGCCGGAAATCCGGTTTGGCTAACCTCTCATTTATCATGATGAAAAACAGCGGATACACTTTTCATCATATCGGATGATAACGGAATCACCGGGCCGTATTAAGGCCGCTCCGGGCTGGTAACAGCGGCGTCCCAATAAGGCGCTTCCACCCGATGCGTCTCTCTCTGGATTGTTGTGCTTGCTGCAGGTCCCTTCATAGCGTTTGGACTGTTCAATTTTCCTTCTTATTATAGCATGGAAGGGGGATTTGTCAAAGGGTTTAATTTTAATTGAGATGCGAGGACGGCTTTGGGGGATGGCGGACGGGGGAAGGAAGGTTGGGTGAGTCTTCAGTCCCGGCTGGATAGGTGCGGTGAGGGGGAATCCGGGAGAAAAAATTCCTACGGGGACTCGCTTCCGCTTGTGGAGCGCACAGCGGATGC
>CATWBR010000306.1 GCA_958349075.1 uncultured Clostridium sp. | reverse complement strand
AGTATGAACTGTAACTAAAAAAAATACAGATAGAAAAAAAGATAAATGAGGAGGAGCAACATGGAGATCAGGAATAATAATTATGATGCGGTTATCATCGGTTTTGGCAAGGGAGGTAAAACTCTCGCGGCGGCAATGGGAAAGGCCGGAAAGCGCACGGCGCTGATTGAGCAGTCTTCCGGTATGTACGGCGGAACCTGTATCAACGTGGGGTGTATTCCGACCAAGTATCTGGTACATAAAGCACAGGAAGCAAAGATGTCCGCAGGAAGCTTTGAGGAGCGGGCGGCAATTTATGAGAAGGCGGTCGAAGGAAAGTCGGGCCTTACCGGAAAACTTCGCGAAAAGAATTATCAGAAGGTAGTTCAGGCTCCTAATGTGACGGTTATCACCGGCAGGGCAAAACTGCTTTCCCCACACACGGTCGAGGTGACGACGGAGCAGGGAAGGGAAGAACTGGAAGGAACACAGATTTTCTTAAATACAGGTTCCGTAGCTTTTGTACCTCCGATTGAAGGGCTTAAAGGAAATCCATATGCATTTACGAGCGAAGGGCTTCTGGAACTTAAAAAACTGCCGGAGAAGCTGGTGATTATCGGCGGCGGTTATATCGGAGTAGAGTTTGCCTCCATTTATGCAGATTTTGGCAGCAGCGTTACGATTCTTCAGAACGAAGAGCGTTTCCTTCCAAGGGAGGACGAAGAGATAGCAGGAGCCGTAAGAGAAAACCTTGAGAGCCGCGGTGCGGCCGTGATAACAGGCGCTGCAATCCAGTCGGTACTGGAAGAGGGAGGCAGGGCGGCCGTTACGGTAAAAGTTGGCGATACGGTGACCAAATTGAGCGCGGACGCGGTTCTCGTGGCAACGGGAAGAAGACCGAATACCGCTGAACTGGGCCTGGACGCAGCCGGTGTGGAGCTGAATGCCCGCGGCGGAGTAGCGGTAAATGAGCATATGCAGACCTCAGCACCTCACATATACGCAATGGGAGATGTGGCAGGCGGACTTCAGTTCACTTATATATCACTGGATGATTTCCGCATTGTCAAATCGGCTGTTCTTGGAGACGGAAGCTATACTCTCAACGAGCGCGGAGCCGTACCGTACAGTGTCTTCTTAAATCCTCCGTTCTCCAGAGTGGGGATGAGCGAGCAGGAGGCAGTGGAAAAGGGGTATCAGGTCAAGGTCGCCAGACTGATGGCGGGGGCAATCCCCAAGGCCCAGGTGTTGGAGCAGCCTTCAGGTCTTCTGAAAGCCGTCATCGATGAAAAGACAGGTCTGATTCTGGGTGCGCATCTCTTCTGCGAAGAGTCCCATGAGATGGTCAACCTGGTGAAACTTGCAATGGACGCACAGATACCTTACACAAAACTGCGCGATATGATTTACACCCACCCGACGATGAGCGAAGCATTAAATGACTTATTTAATATTGACTAATATTGACTAAATGAACAACAGCGGCACAGAGGCCGGATAAAGAGACGATAAAAATGACGGAACGAAATTATGGAAGGAACGGAACGAATATGACAAGGAGCAGAAAGAGGGCAGGAAGGCGCCGTAAATATCCGGCGCTCATCATCGGAGCGGCAGGGGCTGTGGCGGTGATTCTTGCAATCACCCTGCCCCTGATACAGAAAAAACAGGCGGCAGCTTTGGGAAACATGGAGACGCAGGTACAGGAGAGTATTACTCATAAAGAGAGCGGTTCCATACAGGAAACACCGGGGAAAACGGCCGCGGTAACTGTAGAAGATACCGTCATCACCGGACTTTCAGGAAAGGAAGCACAGGAGACATTAGAGAAAAAGTATTCCGGTCCCGTGAAGATCCAGGGACCGGATGGAACCGAAGAGCTTGTGAACCCGGTTGACAACGAGATAGAACGTCTGATTCAGAGCATTCCGTCCCGTCCGGAGGAGGAGCTTAAGCTGTCATTCGACTACGGCAAGATGGAGGAAGATGTGCGCGGGCAGGTTTCGGCTCTGGCCGGGAAATGGGACAGAAAACCTTCTGATTCCAAGGTGGTGTCCTTTGATAAAAAAACAGGCGTCTATGAATATTCTAAAGAAGAAAACGGACGTACGTTAAATCAGGACCGGCTGATAGAAGATATCATGAAAATGGTAAAAGAAAAGAACTACATCGCACCGGCGGAGGCCGGTTTTACGGTGACGGCGCCGGCACGTACCCAGGCGCAGGCGAAAGCACAGTACAAGGTAATTGGGACGTTCAAGACAAAACTGACCAGCAACAAAAACAGAAACAAGAACGTTACCCTGGCGGCAGAGGCCATTGACGGCCTTATTCTGCAGCCGGGCGAAGAATTTTCATTTAACAATACAACAGGAAACAGAACAAAAGAGAAAGGGTATCAGCCCGCGGGAGCCTATAGAAACGGCGTGCTGATCGAGGAGCCGGGCGGAGGAGTATGCCAGGTATCAACCACGCTTTACCATTCCATTATAGAGGCCGGGTTTAAGACCACGGAACGCAACGCCCACAGCTTTGCCCCCTCCTATGTGGAAAAGGGGCAGGATGCAATGGTCAGCTTCGATGGTTACGCAGGCCCGGATCTGAAATTTGTCAATACAAGCGCCGCACCCGTAGTGCTGCGGGCTGCTGTCGACGGACTGGAATTAAAATTATCTATCGTCGGCATACCCGTCCTGGAAGACGGGGTAAAAGTGAGCATCAAATCGGAAAAAGTCAAGGATACGGATCCAGCATCGCCGTCCTATGAAGAGAATGTACAGCTTCCCTTTGGAACGGAGCGGGTAGTGGATCAGGGACAGAGCGGTTCCGTGTGGAAGAGCTTCCGTATCGTGACCAAGGACGGAAAAGTGATTAAGGAAGAACCTCTGCACAACAGCTACTATAAGAGCAAAGCAGGAAAAATTGAACGAAATACGACGGTGCCTCAACCAGTATTACCGGCAGAATCAGGCAGTGCTCAGGAGAGCGTTCCGGAAGCAGGACAGCCGTCGGGCACGGAACAGTCCGGTTTAGGAGCCGGTGATGTAACCGGCCCCGCCGAAGTTCCACAGCCCGTTGAGCCTGCGCAAACCGCCGAACCGGCAGATCCCGCCGGGGCGGCAGACGCTTCCGGACCGGCCGGAGCCGCAGGACCGGGACAGAATTAAAACCGAACAAAAGATAAAGGAAAATTTTTACAGTAGGATTTTCAGAAGAAAGGGCTAAAATATGAAGAGAAGCACATGGATTGGATTAGGGATAGGAGTTCTGCTTGTGATGGGTCTGGCAGGATGTGCAAAAGCAAAGGCCGGGACAACAACACAGGCACAGATGGAAACAGGCATGTCGGCAGGCATGGAGACAGAGATGGAGGAGCCGATGGGAGAACAGGAAAACACAGAGACGGAACCGCAGTCGGAAGAGACGGCTTATCATAAGATTTCGGCGGCAGAAGCAAAGGAAATGATGGATCAGTCGGAAGTTACCATTGTCGATGTGAGAACGCTTCAGGAGTATAAGGAAGGCCACGTTCCTGGTGCGGTTAATATTCCAAATGAGGAGATTCTGGATACGGAGCCGGAGCTTTTGAATGATAAGGACGCAACGCTTCTCGTATACTGCCGTTCCGGAGTCCGCAGCAAAGATGCTTCCGGTAAGCTGGTCAAGATGGGCTATAAAAATGTCTATGATTTCGGCGGTATTATCGACTGGAATTACGATACGGAACAATAGGAATAAAACAGGATTCAGGAACAGAAGTACAATAAAGCGGAGTAGAACGGAATGGCGGAAAGTACATACTGCGTACTTTCCGCCATTAATGCCTGTGACCTGTGTGCAGCAATGGAGTTCCCGGTTGGAGGAAAGGTATTTGCCGCAGCGGAACGCCTGCCGGTTCAGCGCCTGTGTTCCGCCAGAGATTTTATAATCGCCAGGATATGTCCCAGGACTTCACTGCTTAGATTTTGGCATTCCTCCGAAATTTCCTTTATCTTTTGCGGATCCTTTTTTTCGGATGCGAAAAAGTCGGATGGTGTTATTGCCAGGTATTCACAGATATAGAAGAAGACTTCCATAGATGGCATGGATTTTCCATTTTCCACTTTATTGATATAACCGGGGTTCTGTCCGAGAGAGAGACTCATATCCCGGGCAGAGACTCCTTTTTTTTCGCGCAGTTCCGATAATCTTCTGCCAAAGTCAAATTCGCTATACATATCACACCGCCTTTATATGTATAGTTTATGCCATAAACTGGCAAAAATATCGCATTATATGCGCAGTAACGATTGACATGAAGCATTCGATGCCATAAAATAGATAATATATAGTGTTTAACGTGATATGACAGAAATTATAACTTCAATTTGTATTGGCGAGGTAATCGGAATGGATAAGAACAAGGGGATTTTGGATGAATTGAAACGAATCGTGGGATGTTTGTATATATCGGATCTTCATGATTCCTGTCGCTTTGACCAGATCAGGAAGGCATTGAATGAGATTGAGTCCGGCCGCTACGATGACAGAGAGTGGCGGGAAGCCTTTGAATATGTATCGGGGAAAAAGCTCCTCAACGAGACGGAAGAACAGGTACGCAGCTTGTTTGAAGATTTATAAAACCGAACAAAAAAACAGAGGATATTGTTTTGACGCTCCATGGCGGGCGGTAAAACAATATCCTTTTTATTGAGTGGCAGTGAAAGTTCGCGAAGCGTGCTTTTCGTTGTTTCATAGGAAAGCGCTTGTGTTTCGTTACCCGCGGCTGGAGGAGCAGAAATGGATAAAATTGTTCATTGTCTTCGTGGCATAGGCCGGGTTATAGGCAAAACCAATGGTCCTGTTCCTGATAGGGGAGCTTAAGGGAATCTCGATCAGTGAACCGTCGGCCAGCTCGCTGCGGACAAACTCCCGGATAACGCAGCCGATACCGAGACCGGTTTTGGCAAACTCAATTAAAAGATCCATGGTAGTGGCCTCTAAAACCTGCTTTACTTCTATGTTATGCTCGGAGAAGTAGGCATCAATATGGGTTCTGGTCATATTATTTCTGTCCAGCAAAAGGATCGTGCCCGCGGAGAAAATGTTGACGTCCTCGCCCTCGCGTATTTTCAAATTGTCCAGATAAGATTTTGTACAGACGAAGGTGTCCTCGATTCTCATAATCGGCATAAAGGAGAGGGATCTTCTTGTCTTTGGTTCCGCGATCAGGCCGATATCCAGTTTCTGCTGTTCCAGCATGGAGATGGTCCGGGCGGTATCCTGGCTGTCGATCATGATCTTGACGTGGGGATATTCCTCCACAAATCCCTTCAGGTAGGGAAGCAGGATATATTTACAGAGCGTATTGCTGACTCCAATCTTGATCTGTCCGATGTTAAAATTTTTAATGCGCTTCAGCTCGTTTTCGCCCCGGCCCAGCGTGTCGAAGGCGTTGCTGACATGGCTGAAAAGGACCTGTCCTTCCACCGTGAGCTGGACGCCCCTGGAATTTCTCGTAAACAGAGAGATGCCCAGATTTTCCTCCAGCTTGCTGATCGATTTACTGATGGCCGGCTGGCTGATGAACAGCTCTTTGGCCGCTTTTGAGATATTGCCTGCCTTGGCCACAGCGTAAAAAATCTTATATTGGGATAAATGTTGTTCCATACTGTTTCCCCTTATCTGATGAATGATTATCTGAATCAAGGTTTCGGTCACAGCGGCGGTAAGGAATTATCTCTCTAAGGCAACCCGCCGCAGGCGGAGAATCCCGCCGCCTATAACTGAGGTTTATATCATATATTCGTATTATAT
>CATWBR010000305.1 GCA_958349075.1 uncultured Clostridium sp. | reverse complement strand
TTATTTTGTCTCAGTCCTCAAAGTCTTAAGTTCATCAAATACGACATCATTCAATACTTTGATGTAAGTGCCTTTCATACCGGAAGAACGTGATTCAATGACACCGGCGCTCTCAAATTTGCGCAGTGCATTGACAATGACAGAACGGGTGATACCAACTCTGTCTGCAATCTTGCTGGCAACCAGGATACCCTCATTGCCTTCCAGTTCGTCGAAAATGTGTGTGATTGCTTCCAGTTCTGAAAAAGATAATGTGCTGATAGCAGACTTTACAATCTGAATCTTTCTGGTCTCTTCTGCATTCTCCTCATTCACGGAGCGCATCATCTCAAGTCCCACTACCGCGGTGCCGTATTCGCTCAGAATAATGTCGTCAATATCATAGTTTGCATCTGCTTTGTAGATAAACAGCGTCCCCAGACGCTCGCCGGAAATGTCGATTGGTGTTATGATAGCCTGATACTTTTTGACATTTTCCTCTGCAAAGCCCAGTGTCGCAAGATTGACATTTTCTTTGGTAGATAAAACACTCAGAAGACGTTCATTCAGCATGCGGTCGATGTAACCGCCTACCTGGTCTTCAATCAGTTCCTCTATCTCATCAATTCCGGGACAAATCGCAACCCCCAGCACTTTTCCCTTCTTGCTTATTACAAGAATGTTTGACTGCAGAATTTCGCCGAGCACTTCACAGATGTCATTAAAGACAACTTTGTGAGAATGATTGTTATGCAATAATTTGTTGATTTTTCTTGTTTTGTCCAACAACTGAACACTCATTACCAGTTACCTCCTTTGCTTAATCTTTGTATCGTTAGAAATTATTGCTATCATGTACAAATTTTAACACGATTTCAGATTAATAACAAGAGGTTTTCTGGTTTTTTAAATTTTTTTAATAATTAGGGACGCTCATTAAGCGTTTTGACAAATCCGCAGGCCTCATTTGTGCAGAGAAGCTTGCTTCCTTTCTCCACCATCATGCCGCCGCACTCCGGACATTTTTCCATCGAAGGCTTCTGCCAGGACATGAAATCACAGTCCGGATTATCCTCACATCCGTAGTATTTACGGCCTTTTTTGGTCTTTCGGATCACAACTTCCTTGCCGCATTTCGGACACTTCACACCGATCTTTTCAAGGTACGGTTTCGTGTTCTTGCAGTCCGGGAATCCCGGGCAGGCCAGGAATTTGCCGTGGGGGCCATATTTGATAACAAGGTTCCTGCCACAGAGTTCACAGATTTCTTCCGTTACTTCGTCGGCAATTTTGACAGTATCGAGTTTTACGTCCGCTTCTTTCACAGCTTCGGCAAGATCCGGATAAAAATTCTCTACAACCGTCTTCCACGGCATATTTCCATCTCCGATGCTGTCGAGCAGATATTCCATATTCGCCGTAAAGGCGGTATCCACGATGGTTGGGAACGCCTTCTTCATCATTCCGTTTACCACCTCGCCAAGCTCCGTGACATACAGGTTTTTATTCTCCTTTGCCACATAGCGTCTTGCAATAATTGTCGTAATCGTAGGAGCATAAGTACTGGGACGCCCAATTCCCTGCTCTTCCAGCGCTTTGACGAGGGATGCCTCCGTATAGTGCGCCGGCGGCTGTGTGAAATGCTGGCTGCTGTCAAGCTCCTCCAGTTCCAGGTTCATCCCCTTCTCAAGCTTCTCCGTCAGGGTGTTGCTTTCCTCTTTATCTTCTTCCTGCATATAAACGGACATAAAACCGTCAAATTTCACTTTAGATGCGGCCAGCGTGAAGATATGCTCTCCCGCCGCGACCCTGACCGATGTGGTCTCGTATACGGCCGGTTTCATGCGGCTCGCCGTAAACCGTTTCCAGATAAGCTGGTACAGGCGGAATAAGTCTCTGGAAAGGGATTCCTTGACAAGAACAGGCGTCATCGCAATGTCGGTCGGCCTGATTGCCTCATGCGCATCCTGAATCTTGACGTCCGTCTTCTTCGCCGTCGTCTCCTCGGCTACATACTGGCCGCCGTACTGGGCTTTGATATACTCCCTTGCGGCCGTATCCGCCTCCGCCGCGATACGCGTGGAATCGGTACGCAGGTAAGTGATAAGACCTACGGTGCCATGGCCCTTGACATCAACACCCTCATAGAGCTGCTGTGCCAGACGCATGGTCTTCTGTGTGGAAAAGTTGAGCGCTTTCGACGCCTCCTGCTGCAGGGTACTGGTGGTAAACGGGATAGGTGCTTTCTTCACCCGCTCTCCCAGTTTCACTTCACTGACTTCATATGGCTTGCCTTCCAGTCCGGCCAGAATCTGATCAAGTTCCTCCTTGTTGCCGATCGTCTTCTTTCCGCTGCCGCTGCCGTAATATTTGGCCGTCAGTTTCTTCTTGGAGCCGGGAACCTTTAACTCGGCTTCCAGGTTCCAATATTCCTCGGGAATGAATGAGTTAATCTCATCCTCCCTGTCACATATCATCCTGAGTGCCACGGACTGGACACGTCCGGCGCTCAGTCCCCTCTTGACTTTCGCCCAGAGGATTGGGCTTATCATATAGCCCACCATACGGTCCAGAACACGTCTGGTCTGCTGTGCATCCACCAGGTTCATGTCTATCTCACGCGGTTCCTTGAGGGATGCCTTTACCGCGTTCTTTGTAATCTCATTGAAGCTGATACGGTACACTTTCTTGTCCTTCAGCTCATCTAATTTCAGCGCCTTAACCAGGTGCCAGGAAATCGCTTCCCCCTCACGGTCAGGGTCAGTCGCCAGATAAATCTTATCGGCTTTTTTCACCTCTTTGCGGAGCTTTGCCAGTATATCTCCCTTACCTCTGATGGTGATATACTTCGGTTCATAATCATTCTCCACATCTATTCCCAGTGTGCTCTTTGGAAGATCTCTTACATGTCCTCCCGATGCGTCCACTTCATAATTTGTTCCCAGGAACTTCTTAATTGTCTTCACCTTTGCCGGTGACTCCACAATTACAAGACTTTTTGACATAACAAAACTCCTACTCCAATTTTCTTACATAGTATTGATTGACAGGCTGCAAAATAAATCCGTCCAGTTCTAGTTTTAAGAGCGCTGCCATGCATTCCCCTGTCGGCAGTTTACTCATTCTAATCAGTTCTTCTACATGTTTTGGTTGTGAATCTAAGCAACTATACACCATTTTTTCCGTCTTGGCAAGCGTCTTTATTAATCTTTTCTCGAGTTTTAGGTAATTTTTACATTCTATTCTGAAAAAATCAAGGATATCTTCCGGAGATTGTAAGAGCGCCGCTCCCTGTTTTATAAGGCTGTTGCAGCCCTCGCTCAGAAGGTCATTGACCCGCCCGGGAACGGCAAAGACTTCCTTTCCCTGCTCCAGAGCCTGGTCCGCCGTAATCAGGGAACCGCTCTTTTTTCTGGCCTCCACAACAATCACGGCATCAACCAGGCCGCTTATGATCCTGTTTCGCGCAGGGAAATGCCCGGATGCCGGTTTCTCCCCCGGACCGTATTCGGAAATCACCCCTCCCATTTCCAAAATGGCATGATAAAGACTCAAGTTCTCTCTGGGGTAACAATAGTCTACTCCACTGCCCAGAACAGCATACGAAGCCCCCTGTGCATTTACAGTGCCTCTGTGAGCGGCCCCGTCAATGCCCCTCGCCAGGCCGCTGACGGTCTGTATTCCGTTCTCAGCCAGCACCCTGCACAAATATTCGGCCACCTGCCGTCCGTAAGAGGTACAGCTTCTGGCTCCTACGACAGCCACTGTAGGCCGATGGTCGTCCGGAAGCCTGCCTTTTACAAAGAGCCACATCGGCATGGCATAGATATTCTCAAGGCGCCGTGGGTACTCCGCTTCCCCGGCCATGATAAAACGGATCCCTTCCCCGGCAAGCGCTCCGTACTCGATGCAGCGCTGTTCCAGAAGCGCCTTTCCCTTTTCTATACGTTCGGCATCGTCTCCCTTAAGAAACAAAAGCCGTTCCAGATCCTGTTTCTTCATATTATATATTGCTTCAAAACTCCCGGTATATTCCAAAAGTTTTTTTACCTTGACCGCCCCGATGCCGTCTATCCGGCTGAGCCAGTAAAGATAGACCTTTTCCCTCTCTTTGCCGCCCATATTTTCCGTATTTCTTTTTTCATTCGACTGCCTGTCGTCCATATCCTGCCTCCCTGAAACCGTCGGCTTTAAAAAGCCGGCCTAAAATTTAAATCCCCAGTACTTTTTCTCAAAACTTCTGAAGGACACCGCCTCACTGAGATGCTCCCTGGCAATCTGTTTCTTTCCATCCAAATCCGCCAGTGTTCTGGCCGTCTTAAGTATTTTTTCATAAGCCCTCGCGCTCAGGCCGTATGCCCTGTAGATCTCTCCCAGGAAACGCTCATCCGCTTTCTTAAGACTGCAGTACCGTTCGGTCTGCCGCCTTTCCATCTGACTGTTGAAACGGCAGCTCTCTCCCTTAAACCGTTCCTCCTGTATCATTCTGGCCGTCATGACCCGTTCCCTCATAACGGCAGAACTCTCTCCCTTCTTCCCGGAACCGGGAAATTCCTGGGGCTGTCTCGGCACTTCCACGCCGATGTCAATCCGATCCAGGAACGGTCCCGATATCCGGCTCAGGTAACGCCTTATCTGCGGCTCCGTACAGGTGCAGCGGCCAACATCAGGGTAGAATCCGCATTTGCATGGATTCATCGCCGCAGCTATCATTGTATCCGCCGGAAACTCTACCGAACCGCTCATTCTCGATACGGTGATTTTCCGTTCTTCCATCGGCTGGCGGAGCAAATCCAGCAGGGCGGACGTAAATTCAGGCAGTTCATCGAGAAACAGGATTCCATGGGTGGCCAGGGAAACCTCCCCCGGCCTTGGATTCCTCCCGCCTCCGGCCAGCGCCTGGGCCGTGATGCTGTGGTGGGGACTTCTAAAAGGCCTTGTCCGTATGAGAGGCTGCTCCTTCTTTAACATTCCGCAGATACTGTATATTTTGGAAACTTCTATACTTTCTTCCATTGTAATGGGAGGCATGATGGTAGGAAGCCTCCGTGCCGCCATCGTCTTTCCCGTACCGGCAGGCCCGATCAGCAGGATATTATGCCTGCCTGCGGCTGCGGCCTGGCACGCCCGCCTGACCGTGGTAAGGCCGGTCAGCTCCCCGTAATCCACCGGATACGATATGCTGTTTTCCTCCCGAAACAGGGATTCGTCGAAAAAGCGGCCGCAGGACGGAGCCGTACCGTTCAGGATTCCGGCAAGCTGTCTTAAGTTTCCCACACCCACAATCTCCATATTCTTCACGGCCGTCCCCTCCGGTACATTCTCTTCCGGGACAAAAAAACGGTGAATACCCAGTTTGGAGGCGGCAAACACACGGGAGAGGACGCCTCTCACCGGTTTGATACAGCCGTCAAGCCCCAGCTCACCGATAAAAGCCGCCTGCTCAAGCCCTTCCGGCGGCACTTCACCGAGGCTGCAGAGCACCGCAGCCGCAATCGCCAAATCATAGGCGGTTCCCTCCTTCCTGATATCACCAGGCGACAGATTGACCATCACCTTTTTGGGCGGCAGATAAAAACCGGAATTTTTAAGCGCCATCCTCACCCGGTCCTGCGCCTCCCTGACCGCCTCCGAGAGATAACCGACCATAATAAATCCTGGAAGGCCGTCGCTGACATCAGCCTCCACCGTGACGGGGAACCCCTCCACACCGTGAATACCCAGACTGTTAATTTTACTGAACACGAAAAGACCTCCTTAAATGAAATCATTAGAAAAATAAGGGATTGGGAATATT
>CATWBR010000304.1 GCA_958349075.1 uncultured Clostridium sp. | reverse complement strand
ATTATACAATGGCACTAGGCAAAAGTTGGACTTACTAAAAAGTGAACTTTTATGGGGTCACGGTAGGTAGTATCCGTTGTCGAAATAATTCAAATGGAGGACAGCAAAATGAGTAATTCTGCACAAACATTGTCAGGCAAGAGAATTGATTCCCTGCTTGACGATAACAGTTTTGTTGAAGTAGGTTCTTATATCACGGCAAGGAGCACAGATTTCAACATGACGGCACAGGAGACTGCGGCGGATGGTGTGATTACCGGATATGGTACCATCGAAGGCAATCTTGTGTATGTGTACAGCCAGGATGCGTCTGTAATGGGCGGCTCCATCGGCGAAATGCACGCAAAGAAAATTTCCAATATCTATAAGATGGCGATGAAGATGGGAGCACCGGTAATCGGACTTGTGGACTGTTCAGGCCTTCGCCTTCAGGAGGCGACAGACGCACTTGACGGTTTTGGCCAGATGTACCTGGAGCAGACCATGGCATCCGGCGTCGTTCCGCAGATTTGTGCGGTATTTGGAAATTGCGGCGGAGGAATGGCAGTATCTTCTGCAATCGCAGACTTTGTATTTATGGCAGATAACGGAAAATTATTTGTTAATTCTCCCAACGCACTGGCAGGCAATGATGTCACAAAATGTGATACGGCATCGGCGGCATTCCAGAGTGAAGAGACAGGGCTTGTTGATGCAGTTGGAAGCGAGGAGGAGATCTTATCACAGATCAGAACCCTTGTATCCATCCTTCCGGCAAACAACGAGGATGATATGTCCTACGACGAATGTGAAGACGATTTGAACAGGGTTTCCAAGGAGCTTGCAGGCTGGACCGGAGATACGGCCAAAGCGCTTGCTGAGATTTCAGACGGCTATTTTTTTATGGAAGTAAAGAAAGAGTACGATCCTTCTATGGTAACCGGTTTTATCCGCCTGAACGGCTCTACGGTCGGCTGCGTTGCAAACCGTACCGAGATTTATAATGAAGAGAACGAGAAGACAGAAGAATTTGAAGCTGCACTTTCCGCCAGAGGCTGCGAGAAGGCGGCAGAATTCGTAAACTTCTGTGATGCATTTAATATCCCGCTCCTTACACTTGTAAATGTAAAAGGATACAAACAGTGCAAATGCACGGAGAAGAAGATTGCCAGGGCGGCAGGCCGCCTTACGTATGCATTTGCAAATGCCGATGTGCCGAAGGTAACGGTAGTGATTGGCGACGCATTTGGAAGCGCTTATGTGACGATGAACAGCAAGTCCATCGGAGCAGACATTGTCTATGCATGGCCGCAGGCAAAGATCGGAATGATGGATGCCCAGAGCGCCGTTAAGATTATGTACGCGGAAGAGATTGGCAAATCAGAGAATGCAGCAGCTCTCATCAGTGAGAAGGCTGCCGAGTATGAAAAACTTCAGAGCTCTGCTCAGGCAGCGGCAGGAAGAGGATATGTGGACGATATTATCGAGGCCGGCGAGACCAGAAAACGTGTTATTGCCGCATTTGAGATGTTATTCACAAAGAGAGAGGATCGTCCGTCTAAAAAGCATGGAACGGTCTGATTATGATGAGGTGACGCATATATGAAACAGAATATTAAAAAGGTATTGCTTGTGTTATGTATGGCAGTCTGCTTCTTTGCCCTTACCGCCTGCTCAGGCAGCAATAAGGATTCAGAGCCGGTTCCCGAAACAATTGTATCTACAATGAAGACGGGGGCTGAGAATTATCTGAAGGAGTTTGACAGCTACGACGATGAAGCGCTGGCAACTACATTAAAGAGAGTACAGAAACAAAAGAATACTGTCATGGAAAGTGCAATTTCTTCCTGGCAGAGCTCAAAACCTGATTTAGGAAGACTGGTATCCATTCTTTCTGAGGATGTTGAGCGTGTGAGCGAGGACAGCTACAAAGTAACAGTCAGAGCAAGCTATGAACAGAGGGAACTGGATTTTGCCCTCACTGCTGAAGAGGTGGTCAGTGACAATTATGGCGGCACTTCTCTTGCAGCGACTGAGATGGTCTTTACTCCAATTTTTACTACAGGTGAAAAGCTTGAAAGAGCGGCAATGAATACTCTGATGGGTATGGGAACCGTGTTCCTGGTACTCATTTTTATCAGTTTTATTATTGCAAGCCTGAAGAATGTAAATACGCTGGAAGCGAATTACAAGGCTAAGAAGGAGGCGGCGAAAGCAGCAGCAGAACCGGCTCCGGCCCCAGTTCCCGCCGCTCCAGTTCCTGCACCAGCCCCGGTAGCGGCTCCGGCGCCCGTTGTTCCTGCACCGGTACCTGCCCCTGAACCCGTTCTCGATGAAGAAGAAAATCTGGCGGATGATATGGAATTAGTAGCGGTAATCACGGCAGCAATTTCGGCCGCGGCCTGTGTCCCGGCAGAAGGACTGGTAGTACGCTCAATCAGACGGAAGTCTGGCTCAAAATGGAAAAACGCTTAATTGAATCAGGAGGAAAATCAGATGAAGAATTATACAATTACAGTAAACGGCAATGCTTATGAAGTAACAGTAGAAGAAGGCTTTACAGGAGCGGCTAAGGCGGCTCCGGCACCAGCACCAAGAGCGGCAGCACCGGCTCCGGCACCAAGAGCAGCAGCACCGGCTCCAGCCCCAGCCCCAGCACCTGCTCCAGCAGCTCCGGCTCCGGCGGCACCAGCTCCGGCGGCACAGGCAGCAGGCTCCGTACCTGTAACAGCTCCAATGCCAGGCAAAATCCTCGGCGTTAAAATGCAGGCCGGCGCAGCAGTAAAACGCGGCCAGGTTATCCTGATTCTGGAAGCGATGAAGATGGAGAACGAAATCGTAGCACCTCAGGACGGAACAATTGCCAGCATTAATGTAGCAGTAGGCGATATGGTAGAACCAGGCGCAACACTCGCAACATTAAACTAAAAACTGGTAAATACGGGTCATGAAAGATTCCGTTTGGAGGGATTAATATGGAATACATTACAACTACATTGTCTAATCTTCTTCAACAGACGGCATTCCTGAATCTGACGGTCGGAAACATGGTTATGATTGTTGTAGCGCTTGTTTTCCTCTATCTGGCTATCCAGAAGGGGTTTGAACCGCTCTTATTACTTCCGATTGCATTTGGTATGCTTCTCGTTAATATCTATCCGGATATTATGAAAACTGTTGAAGAGTCGTCGAGCGGTGTCGGCGGACTTTTACACTATTTCTATTTATTGGATGAATGGAGTATTCTGCCGTCGCTTATATTCATGGGTGTAGGTGCAATGACCGACTTTGGTCCGTTGATTGCCAACCCGAAGAGCTTCCTGCTGGGGGCAGCCGCCCAGTTCGGTATTTACGGCGCTTACTTTATGGCTATCTTCCTTGGATTCAATGATAAGGCAGCCGCTGCCATCTCCATCATCGGTGGAGCTGACGGCCCTACTTCCATCTTCCTGGCCGGCAAGCTTGGACAGACGGGACTGATGGGGCCGATCGCGGTAGCCGCATATTCATACATGGCGCTGGTTCCGATTATCCAGCCGCCGATTATGAAACTTCTTACTACAGAGGAAGAAAGAAAGATCAGGATGGAACAACTTCGTCCTGTATCAAGACTGGAGAAAATTCTTTTCCCAATCATCGTTACTATTGTTGTCTGCCTGATTCTTCCTACAACGGCTCCGCTGGTTGGTATGCTGATGCTTGGAAACCTGTTCCGCGAATCAGGTGTTGTTAAACAGCTTACAGAGACAGCTTCGAATGCCCTTATGTATATTGTAGTTATCCTGCTCGGTACATCCGTAGGAGCTACGACGAGTGCAGAAGCGTTCCTGAACATGAATACAATTAAGATCGTTGTTCTGGGTCTGGTTGCATTCGCCCTTGGTACTGCTGCAGGTGTTATTTTCGGCAAGATTATGTGCAAGGTAACCCATGGTAAGGTTAACCCGCTGATTGGTTCCGCCGGCGTATCCGCAGTTCCGATGGCAGCCCGTGTGTCCCAGAAGGTGGGAGCGGAAGCAGATCCGACCAACTTCCTTCTGATGCATGCAATGGGACCAAATGTTGCCGGTGTTATTGGTACCGCAGTTGCAGCCGGAACATTCATGGCAATCTTTGGAGTGAAATAATAGAAAAATTCAGGAGGTCACAAAATGGCTAATATAGAGAAAAAGCCGGTTAAGATTGTGGAGACCGTCCTTCGTGACGCTCATCAGTCCTTAATCGCAACCAGAATGACAACAGAGCAGATGCTCCCGATCATCGACAAGATGGATCAGGTGGGATATCATGCCGTAGAGTGCTGGGGCGGCGCTACCTTCGACGCTTCCTTACGTTTCTTAAAAGAAGATCCGTGGGACAGACTGAGAAAACTGAGAGCCGGATTCAAGCACACAAAACTGCAGATGCTGTTCCGCGGACAGAATATCCTTGGTTACAATCACTATGCAGATGATGTTGTAGAATACTTTGTACAGAAATCTATTGCCAACGGTATTGATATTATCCGTATCTTTGAC
Organism: uncultured Clostridium sp.; assembly: GCA_958349075.1. Classification (GTDB taxonomy): domain Bacteria; phylum Bacillota; class Clostridia; order Lachnospirales; family Lachnospiraceae; genus Otoolea. The sequence goes on along the minus strand of CATWBR010000304.1, from coordinate 1,286 downwards.
TGCTTAAACGATATCAGAAACCTTCAGACAGCCGTAAAAGCTGCCAACAGGGAGAATGGCCATGCACAGGTAGCCTTAAGCTACACTCTGGGAGATGCCTACACCCTTGATTACTGGAAAAATATCGCGAAGGAAATCGAGGACATGGGCGCCAATTCCTTATGTATTAAGGATATGGCCGGACTTTTGACACCATATGCGGCAGAGGAGCTTGTTACAGCCCTGAAAGAATCCGTGAAGCTTCCGATTGATCTTCACACACACTACACCTCCGGTGTGGCTTCCATGACATACTTAAAGGCGGTAGAGGCAGGCTGCGATATCATCGATACCGCGATGTCACCATTCGCACTTGGAACCAGCCAGCCCGCAACAGAGGTTATGGTTGAGACTTTCAGCGGCACACGTTACGACTCGGGACTCAACAAAGAAGCCCTGGCCGAGATTGCCGAATACTTCAGACCTCTGCGTGAGGAAGCACTCGCAAGCGGCCTGATGAATACAAAGGTTCTGGGAGTGGATATCAACACCCTCCGTTACCAGGTACCGGGCGGGATGCTTTCCAACCTGGTATCCCAGTTAAAAGAGGCTCATGCTGAAGATAAATACTATGCTGTACTTCAGGAGATACCGAGAGTCCGCAAGGATTTCGGAGAGCCGCCGCTTGTTACGCCGTCCTCCCAGATCGTGGGAACACAGGCCGTATTAAACGTACTGATGGGACAGCGCTACAAGATGTTTACAAAAGAGTCCAAGAAACTTCTTATGGGTGAATTCGGCCAGACTGTTAAACCGTTTAACGCCGAAGTCCAGAAGAAAGCCATCGGAGACACGACGCCAATCACCTGCCGCCCGGCCGACAAGATCGAGCCGCAGCTTCAGAAACTGGAAGCAGAGATGTCCCAGTGGAAGAAACAGGATGAGGATGTGCTGACTTATGCGTTATTCCCACAGGTAGCGAAGGAATTCTTTGAGTACCGTGAGGCACAGTCAACCGGGATTGATCCTGCGAAGGCCGACAGGCTGAACAGGGCGTATCCTGTATAAAAGGTAATTTAGAAAAGAGCAGAGACATGAGTCTTTGCTCTTTTTTTGAGGGGTGCCGTGAGGGGGAATACGGGCCCCAAATTCCTTCGGGGACTCGCTTCCGCTTGTGGAATGCGCAGCGCATGTGAAACTCGTGAGAGACCTCTTAAGCAGCGGCGGTTTCCATCCGCGTCCAACTTTTCAATATTTCTGTCAACATCTCCCCCTTGTCTGCATATAATACTTATAGATAATGGGAC
>CATWBR010000303.1 GCA_958349075.1 uncultured Clostridium sp. | reverse complement strand
CTCCAAAGAGCGCAAGCGTTTCCCGCAGGAACTTTTTCTGCCCGGATTCCCAGCCCCGCGATCCCTCCCCGCCCGGGACTGAAGATTTTCCCCTCTATTTTTCAGCCACCAGATCATCCAACGAACCAAAATGATACCCCATTTCTTCCCACTTTGTCAGCAGTTCATCCAGAATCTGCCCATTGGTTTTTGAGGTACTATGTAACAGCACGACAGCTCCGGGATGAATGCGTCCGAGCAGCTTTTTAAACGCCTCTTCCTTTGTCGGCTGTTTATCTTCATACCAGTCAACATAGGCAAGGCTCCAGAAAAAGGTTTTATATCCCATATCGCTTGCCATCTGCAGGTTGCTTTCGCTGTATTTTCCCTGAGGCGGCCTGTAGTATTTTTTCATAGGCTGGCCTGTGGTCTGCTCGAAAAGCGTTTCCAGATCGCCCAGTTCTTTTTCAAATGACTCTTTTGTGGAGAGTTTGGACATGTCCGGGTGATGGAAGGTGTGGTTGCCTACGTTGTGGCCTTCCGCGATCATCCGTTTGACGAGATCCGGGCTGGTCTGCATATAATTGCCGACCAGGAAAAACGTGGCCTGGGCGTTATGCTTTTTCAGCGCGTCCAGGATTGCGGCCGTGTTGCCGTTCTCGTATCCGGCGTCAAAGGTCAGATAGATTACTTTATCCTGCGTGTTTTGGACATAGTAGGCATTGTACTGTTTCAGATAGTCGGCCGTTGCATTTCCTATCGGAGCCTGGCCTTCGGTCTGGAAACTTAAGCCCCAGTTACCGTCTGCGGAGGCGGGGACGGCGGAAGCACTGTGGTGGGATTCCACGGGGGCTGCGTTCTTATGAGGTTCCACGGTCTGGGCAGCGGCCCGGCCCACGAAGAAAGAGAGGGCAAAGATGGCTGCGGTAGATAAAACCTTTCGGGATGTGATTTTTTTAGCCTGGGTTTTCAGAGAGTGAGCGCTTAGATGGGGCAGACGGGCCCTGAGCCCTTCGATCCGGATCCGTTTGCCTTTGAGATTGAGATGCTTTTTCATAGGGACACAAAAATCCATTTCAGAAATGTTTATTACAATATATCGGAACAGGGGATGTATCATTCATAATAGTTGCCCCAGGGGCATTCTCCGGGAGATTTTCTCCTGTTTTTGGTGAAAATCCCGAAGGATGTAGGGGGGATGACGGTAAATGTCATTCCTGTTTCCGTTGTCTGTATTCTTTGGGAGAACATGTATAATAACGTTTGAACAGTTGGGAAAAGTTGCCCGGGCTGTCGAAACCGCATTCCTGCGCAATAATGGAAACGCTTTTTAACGGGTCGCGAAGAAGCAGGGAGGCGCCCTGCATAATCCTGTATTTAATCAGATACTGCACCGGTGAAATCTGGATGGTCCGCCGGAAACAGCGCAGACATTCACGTTCCCCGATGTTGGCGGCTCCCGCAATTTGAGTCAGGTTCAGGTCTTCGGAAAAATGGCTGTGGATAAAATCGAGCATTGTCCGGATGCGCAGATTGTCATGAGCAAGCCCCGGACTTTCGGGCAGCCGTTCCCCGCCGTATTTTTGGAAGAGTGAATAACAGAGTTCGGAGAGGTTCTGCCTGACTGTGAATTCATAGCCGGGAAGATCCCCGGAGAGGGCGCGGAAAGCCTCTGTAAACAGCCGTTCGAAGTGTACCTGCCCATGGGAGGGGAGGAGGAACGGGCAGCCGTCAAAGGCGGGGGAGGAGATGAGCGGCGTAATATATTTTTCCGCAAAAACAGAGTCCGCGCTTCCCGTGATTAAAAGGGGGCTGAAGACAAGGGATTGCAGTTCACAGTATGGTTTTGCCGCTGCTGAGTGAAGAATATTGGAATTGACGGCAATTCCCTCACCCTGTTTTAAAAGGAACGTTTTCTCAGGTATCTGCAGTTTCAGAATTCCCGATTTTATATAAATGACCTCGAACTCCACATGCCAGTGCCAGGGAATCGTGTCCTGCGCGCCGTCCGTATAGACGGCGGCATAACCGGCGCATGGGAAGGACGGCGTGCCGTGGGGCTGCAGTTCTTTGTGGCTGCGGTTTAAATTTAATCCGCACTTTTGCAGACTCATTGTTTCACCTCCGTATCGATTTGAACTATTTGAAAACGATTTGACTATTCGTCGCTTTTTTTATATTATATGTCTGGAATGAGGTAGATTCAAGATAAAAAAGACGGTATTCTTGTAAGGGATGCGTGAATGGTACTGTTCACTCCGTGCCCGGCAACACGCTTCACAATACAATGATAAAAATTCAGGAGGGTTCCAATGTTCCAATTACTGCTTATTATTATTTATCTGGCGTTCATCAGCCTGGGGCTGCCCGATTCGCTGCTCGGTTCGGCCTGGCCGTCCATGTATGGCGAATTAAGTGTGGCGGTTTCCTTTGCCGGGATTATCAGCATGATTATCGCCGGAGGCACCATCATATCCAGCCTGTTCAGCGACAGGCTGATTAGAAAGTTCGGCACAGGGCTTGTGACGGTGATCAGTGTTGCGATGACCGCGGTGGCCCTGATGGGCTTTTCTCTTTCCCATTCGTTCTGGCAGCTTTGTCTGTGGGGAATTCCCTACGGGCTGGGGGCCGGAAGTGTGGACGCCGCGCTTAACAACTTTGTGGCCCTGCATTACAAATCCCGCCATATGAGCTGGCTTCACTGCTTTTGGGGAGTCGGCGCCACGGCGGGACCGTATATTATGGGACTGTGCCTGACAAAGGGACTAAGGTGGAATTCGGGATACCGGACAATTGGAATCATCCAGTTCGCTCTGGTAGCCTGCCTGCTCCTTTCCCTGCCTCTGTGGAAAGCAGGAAAGGATGACGGTAAAGAGGAGGCATCGGAATATAAAGAAATCGGCCTGAAAGAAACGCTTAAACTTCCCGGTGCTAAGGCAATCCTGACGGCATTTTTCTGTTACTGTTCCCTGGAGGCCACAACCGGCCTGTGGGCGGGAAGTTTTATGGTGCTCCACAAGGGCATCAATGTGGAGACGGCGGCAAAGTGGGCCTCCCTTTTTTATCTGGGAATCACCATCGGACGTTTTATCTGCGGGTTTATAACCGATCGGTTCGGCGATCAGTTTATGGTGCGCCTGGGACAGCTTCTTGCGGCGTGCGGGTCATGTCTGCTCCTGCTTCCCTTTGGAAATGCGGCGGTGCTTATGGGGCTGATTCTTACAGGAGTAGGCTGCGCCCCGATTTATCCGAGTCTGCTCCACGCGACACCGTATAATTTTGGCGCGGAGTATTCCCAGTCCGTCATGGGCATGCAGATGGCCTCCGCCTATGTGGGAACTACGCTGATGCCTCCGCTGTTCGGACTGCTGGCGGAGTGGATTGGAGTCTGGCTTTACCCTTTCTATCTGATGGTCTTTGTGGCGGGGATGTTTGTAATGACGGAGAGAATGAACCGAATCAGGTCCGCTTCTGAAAAAACCGGCGCAATTCCTTCGCCGGATGCGGTATAGACGATGCATATCCCGGAGTCCTTCACCCGGCAGCACAAATTGTCATGAAGAACGTTCCTGACTTTTGTATACTGAGATTGTAAACAGGAAAGGGGAAATGAGATGGAGTGGATAGACGGACTGCAGAAAGCAATCGATTATGTGGAAGACAATCTGACGGAGGAACTGGATTATGCCGAGATAGCCAGACAGGCATACTCCTCCAGTTTTCATTTCCAGAGAGTTTTCGGAATACTCTGCGGCTACACATTGGGCGAATACATCAGAAACAGGCGGCTTACCCTTGCAGGCAGTGAGCTTGCCTCGTCGGACAGTAAGGTGATAGATGCAGCGGTCAAATACGGGTATGACAGCCCGGAGAGTTTTTCCAGGGCATTTTCCAGGTTCCACGGCATCACTCCGTCCCAGGCACGCTCGCGGAAAGCGGAGCTTAAATCATTCTCACCCCTTTCCATCAAACTCGTTTTAGAAGGAGGAACCGTGATGGATTACAGAATTGAGAAAAAAGACGCATTTAAAGTGATTGCACGCAGAAAGAGATTTAAGGGAACCGGAGATATCACACAGCAGAGCATTCACAGTGCATGGGAGGAGTGCGGGAAAGACGGAGTGCTTGAGACACTGTGCCGCTATATCACGCCGAAAAGCGTATTTGGCAACTCGATTGTGGGAGTCTGCTTCGACAACCCCAATGAAGGTGATTTTGACTATGCCATCGGAGTGTCCTATGAGGGCGGTGAACCGGAGGAGGGACTGACGGTCGAGGAGATTCCGGCAAATACCTGGATGATTTTTGCCGGTACCGGAAGTATGCCTGATGCATTTAAAGATTTATGGAAGAGAGTCTATACCGAGGTGTTCCCGACCAGCAGCTACCAGCCGTCCGGGGGAATGTGCATCGAGGTATATAAGAGCGAGGAAGTCCATTCCAATGACTTTTCCTTTGAAATCTGGCTGTCCGTAGCCCCGGGAAAGAATAAATAAAAATGCTCCGCGAAGAGTGCACTGCGGCGGGGTGCTGCAATCAGTAACGTAAAAAGCTGCAGACGTTTTTAAACAGGAAAACGGCTGCAGCTTTTTTGTTGAGTGGCAATGAAAAATTCGCGAAGCGTGCTTCTCGTTGTTATTCAAGATAGTTAAGCCTTCGGAAGCTTCCCTCCTGAAACGTATATTCCGGTGTGGCAAACGGATAGGAAACTTCGTCCGGATAGTACCAGGGATCATCCTGATGAAGCGGATTTTGCAGTACATAAAACTGCTGTGCCGGCATGTAGCTCTGGGCCAGTAAAAAGGCTTTTTTATCGGTTTCTCCACCTGTATTGCCCTCACAGACATCAACCACCATCACGACGTGGCCGGGACTTCCCGCCTTCAGAAAGACATCGCCGATTCGGACATCGCTCAGATCGGCCGGGGCGGATTCCTTTTCCATGGAGAGGGTGCTGGAGTAGGCAAAAGCGACATAGAGGTAATTTTCAAAAGCTTCATAGGAATCATCATAGGAGGCCGAGGTCTGCCATTTTGTTGTATCACCGTCGAATTTCACACGTCCACCGGCGCGGTAGGTGGGATAATCAAAGAGAAAACCGTTTACAAAATGAAACCGGATTTTATCGTATTGACCTGTCTGCCTGAAATATTCGGCATACATGCGCATGACGGAATCGGCGCATTGCTGAAGGTCGGCGGAGGAGATGACAGGGAGGGAGAAGATGGCGGCGCCCACGTCCTGCCTCGATTTGTAACGGCCGTCATAGAGCAGGATAGGGGAACCGTCCGGTTCCATTTGAAAGTTTCTTAAAAACGAGGCGAAACTTCCTTCTTCCGCTTCTTTCCGCTGAAACCCCTCCGGGGGCTGAATCCGTTCCTGAAGAGTGACGCCGCCTGGGATAATGAGGGATTGGCGGACCGGGGCGGCAGAGGTCAGAGGCGGCTCTGCGGTTTCCGCCTTCTCCGCGGTTTCTGCCGGATTCGGGGCGGGAAGGAAAGCCGTATTTTCCGCCGCCGGCTCTTTTACGCCGGGCGTTGTCCCCGGCCGGCAGCCCGACAGGAGCGAAAGAGAAAGAGCCAGGCAGCAGGGAAGTAAGGTTTTGTAAATGTGAGTTACAGTAAATCGCATAAGGTTTCCTTTCTGAGTGGGCGGCAGAAGATACGCACTGCGCGCTGAGGCAGATTCTTTATTCGAGTTCTGATTTCATTCTACTATATAATTGCCCGCATTGTCATTCATTGTTTGAGAGAAAGTGTGGAATATTGCCGATGACAGGAGCTGCGGAAAAAGCTGCTGCCATTGGAC
>CATWBR010000302.1 GCA_958349075.1 uncultured Clostridium sp. | reverse complement strand
ATACTTGTTTAATAAGCGGTATCCTGTTATTTTAAATCAGCATTCGGAAAGAGCGTCCTCATCGGCGATTACAATGACGTCAGGATGGAACTGGAGAATGGATGCCGGAACCTTCGGTGTCACGGGTCCGTAGAGAGCTTCCTTTAAAATGGCAGCCTTATCTTTTCCGCTTACTGCAAAAATAATCTTTTTACTCTTCATAATCGTTCCGATGCCCATCGTGAATGCCTGGCGCGGAACCTCTTCGATGGATGAGAAGAAACGTTTGTTGGCTTCGATTGTCATCTCAACGAGATCAACACAGTGGGTCCGGCCTTCGAAAATATCGGACGGCTCGTTAAATCCGATATGGCCGTCATGTCCGAGGCCGAGAACCTGAAGGTCGACCCCTCCCAGCCCGCGGATTACATCCTCATAGCGGCTGCACTCTGCTTCAGGGTCGTCTGCCATGCCGTTTGGAATATTTGTTTGATTCATATCAATATTTACGTGCTGAAACAAGTTGCTGTACATAAAATAATAATAGCTCTGCTCACTGTCTTTGGTAAGTCCCTTATATTCATCCAGATTCGCCGTCTTTACTTCAGAAAAATCCAGATCTCCATTATTGTATTTCTCAACCAGATATTTGTAAGTCCCGACAGGGGTGGAACCGGTGGCAAGCCCCAGTACAGAATCCGGTTTTGTGATGATCTGGGCAGCAATGATATTCGCTGCTTTCCTGCTCATTTCGTCGTAATTTTTTACCTTGTAAATTTTCATGAAAATACCCTCCATACAATATTGTCGCCTCTTTCCAGATTAGAATACCATTTTTAAGTCATAGTTTCAATGCATATCAGCATAAAATAGATAGCAAAGGAGTGATAGCATGTCTAACTATCAGAGACTAATTTCATATATCTATACATACGAAGGAGGGATACGCGGAAAGAACATCGGATTTGCAAAATTGGAAACAAGAGGAAACCAGTGCAGAATTACGGTGAATGTCAAAAAGATATTCGTCGGAGGAAATCCGGTAGGAGTATACCTGCTTGCAGGGCAGGATGAGGTCAAGATAGGCACCCTGTTTGCCAGAAACGGGGCAGGGGAATTCAGGGCAGTGGTAAATTCCGCAGATGTGGAAAATTCAGGACACTGCCTGGAAGAATTTTACGGACTCAGCGTCCATGATGTGGAGAGCGCCTGGAGATCCTACACAACAATCTGGGAAGATGCGGTAGCTCATGCCGCGGAAGTGGAGTTAGCCGATGTCACTTCGGAAAAGGTGGCTGAAAAATTGGAAAGCCCGGTAAAAAAACCGGCAATTTTGCGGCAAGAGGAAAAAGAGCAGGAACTTTTACCTATTTCCAGGGAAATAGAAGCGGAAATGGACAGGGAAACGTCAAAAAAAGAGGCGGAAATACATGAGGCGGCAGTGCGCAAGGCGGAAGAATATAATGCTGCCAAATACGGCAGGGAAAAGGTAGTCTACCTGAGCACGGAAATTCCGAGAAAGAATCCGGGTGAAACGCCGTCTGAAGAAAACGGAGCGGCAGTATCCGGCCTGCGGGAAATGATTATGTCCCAGTCACAGCAAAGAGGCATGGAATCCTCGGCGGAAAAATCTGATACAGAGACAGTGGGCATGAGAGCGGCAGAGGCAGGTTTGACGGAAACCGGTAAGGCAGAGACAGAAGCGGCGGAAACCGGTAAGGCAGAAATAGAAGCGATGGAAACCGGTGGGACAGAAGCAGCAGAAACCAGTGAGGCAGAAGCAGAAATAACAGAGACAAGGGCGACAGAAGCCGGGGCAGCAGAAAGAGAAGCGTCAGAAGCAGAGGCCATAGGGACGTCAGAAGCAGAGGCCATAGGGACGTCAGAAACAGAGGCCATAGGAACGTCGGAAGCAGAGGCCATAGGGACGTCGGAAGCTGAAGCCGCAGAAACAGAAATGACAAAAACTCAGACCGTAGCAACGGAGGCGGCGGAGGAAAGAACTGCGGAAATCAATGTACCGGGAGCCGGGACGTTTGCTTCGGGCGCTGCGGTGAAAGAGCCGGCGGCGCCTGTGTACGGCGGTTCCGGGCCGGATGTGATGGAGGCGGAATATGTTTCGGCGGTTGACGGACTGGAAACAGCCCGGGAATTCATCGAACCTCAGCGTACGGTGATGATGGAGCCGGACAGAAAACCGGCACAGCCGCAGGAAAACGGAAGAAATACCGTCCGCTCCCCGGGTGTGCAGATGCAGGGAATGGGAAGGACAGCGGTCCGTTCCTCCGGTATGATAATGCAGGAATCCGGCAGGCAGATGCAGCCCGGACAGGAAAGAGGCGGCCGGGGACAGCAGAGATACGGCGCACAGCGCAGGGGCATGCAGACGGGCGCGCTCAGACAGGAAACACTGAGGCCTGAATCATTTAGCACTGAAAGACCGAGCCCCGAAACATTAAGAGCTGAAACATTAAGACCTGAATCACTAAGACCCGAAACGCCAAGACCTGAAACACTGAGACCCGAAACGCCAAGACCTGAAACACTGAGACCCGAAACACCAAGACCTGAACCTTCTGTGCCGGCAACAGAGGCAAATCCCGTTGTCCAGGAGGCGCAGCCGGTAGTGAGAGAGGCTGCCCCGCCATCCGGTGTCTCGGCACCGTTTAAGGATCTGAGCGATACATGCAATGAACAGGAAGTATGGGAAACCATGAGGAAGAAATATCCGAAAATACTCGCGTTCGATTATGCCGACGGCTGTGAGGTGCTTACCATCAAACCGCAGGATATCGGACTTCTCCCCAGGGAGGAATGGGTATATGGCAGCAACAGTTTTCTGCTCCACGGGTATTACAATTACCGCTACCTGATTCTTGCAAGGCTGAACAATCCGGGAGGAAAAGCCAGATATCTGCTGGGAGTCCCGGGACATTATCTCAGCAATGAGAAATACATGGCGTCCATGTTCGGTTTTTCCGACTTTGTCCTGGCAAAAAAACAGCCGCCCAAGGACGGCCGTTTTGGATACTGGTATACGGATGTAAAGATAGGCGATTAAAGACGCGTCACTGCAGCCGTGACAGGCGGAGGCAGACATAGTATGTATTAATAATCTACGCCTCTTAATGAGACGGAGGGCACATAGGGGGCAACAATTCCGGCAAAATGCAGCAGTTCCTCTTTGCTGCAGGCTGTAAACCCGGGTATCAGCACGTTCTCGGAGTCTTTATAGCTCTGCAGGAAATAGGCGGAGGCCCCGGAAAGCCATTCCCCAATCTCTTTAAAATCCTCTTCCCTGTGAAGTTCTCTCACAACCGTGGTGCGAAATTCACAGGGAACCGTATTTTTCAGCAGAAAATCAACACTCTTTTCTATCAAAGACAGGTCGAGGCCGGGCAAACCGGCAGTTTTTCCGTATCCGGTCCGGCCTGACTTAATGTCCATAGCCACGTAATCCAACAGTTTTTTTTCACAGAGATCGATCAGCACATCCGGCCGGTAACCGTTTGTATCCAGTTTGACCAGAAGGCCAAGCTCCCTTATTTTCCTGATAAACGGTTCCAAATCGCGGTGCAGGGTAGGCTCGCCGCCCGTGATGCAGACGCCTTCCAGAATGCCTGCTCTTTTTTTCAGGAAATCCAGTACCTCTTTTTCCGAAAACAATTCACTTTCGCCTTCCAGCAGATCACTGTTATGGCAGAATGGACATCGGAAATTGCATCCGCCCAGGAATACGGTGGCAGCCACATGCTGCGGGTAATCCAGCAAAGTTGTTTTTAAAAGCCCGGAAATAATCATAATTCCATATCCTTTCAAAATGCCGTGCAGACAGGGACAAGAAGTCCAGCCGGCAGGATTATAGTGGTACACGGACAATTATAGTACGAAATTCCGGTATGTGCAACTTGCCAAAGCAGGGGATGGTTTGTATACTTATTAGTGAAATACGGAAAAAATCAGACAGAATGTCAGATGGAGCGAAAAAATGAAAATGACCGACGATGAAAGATATATGAAAGCAGCGATCCGCGAGGCAAAAAAAGCGTATGCGCTGGGAGAGGTGCCGATAGGCTGTGTAATTGTATACGGGGGAAAAATAATTGGAAGGGGATATAACAGAAGAATTGTGGACAAGAACGTCCTGTCCCACGCCGAGATAATCGCTATCAAAAAGGCGTGTAAAAAAATGGGAGACTGGCGGCTGGAGGATTGTACGCTGTATGTGACGCTGGAGCCGTGCCCGATGTGTGCCGGGGCAATCGTCCAGGCCCGCATTCCCAAGGTGATGATTGGTTCCATGAATCCCAAGGCCGGATGCGCAGGTTCCGTGATGAACCTGTTTGATGAAAAGGGATTCAACCATCAGGTCGAGATGGAAACTGGGCTTTTGGGTGAGGAATGCTCGCAGATGCTGAAGGAATTCTTCCGGGAACTGCGAAAGAAAGGTAAAGAAAAGGCCAAAAGTGAATGAGAAAGGAGAGTCCGGACCGTTACTGGACGCGGAGCAAACAGTAACGGTCCGGACTCTCCTTCTATAATGCAGATCCTGACTGTCAATAAAGACTTTTAATTACATGATAACCTTAATCCAGCCTTCCGGCGCTTCGATATGGCCCATCTGGATGCCGGTCAATGTGTCGTAGAGCTTCTGTATGGACGGACCCATCTTATCCATACCGCTTGGGAAGCAGATATCCTTGCCGTGATCCACAATCTTGCCGACCGGGGAGATAACGGCTGCCGTACCGCAGAGGCCGCATTCCGCGAAATCTTTCACTTCGTCCAGAAGCACCTCCCTCTCTTCGGTCTCCATGCCCAGATATTCCTTTGCAACATAAAGGATGGAACGGCGCGTGATGGATGGAAGTATGCTGGAAGACTTCGGCGTAACCAGTTTGTTGTCCTTTGTGACGAAAATCAGGTTTGCGCCGCCTGTTTCCTCGATTTTTGTTCTAGTCTGAGGATCCAGGTAGACATTCTCGTCGAAACCGTTCTTATGCGCGTCCACAATTGCATGGAGGCTCATCGCGTAGTTAAGCCCGGCTTTAATATGGCCGGTTCCGTGTGGTGCCGCGCGGTCAAAATCGCTGACACGGATCGTGATCGGTTTTGCGCCTCCCTTAAAGTACGGTCCTACCGGAGTGGCGAAGACGCGGAACTGATATTCATTGGCTGGTTTTACTCCGATAACGGAATCAAAACCGAACATATATGGACGGATGTAAAGGCTTGCACCGGAACCGTACGGCGGAACATAGGCGGCGTTGGCTTCCACTACCTTGGCAACCGCTTCCACAAAACGTTCCTTCGGGAAAACAGGCATTTCAAGGCCCTTTGCAGAATTCTCCATTCGTTCTCCGTTTAAGTCGGGGCGGAATGTTACAATGTGGCCGTCTTCCGTGGTGTAGGCCTTTAAACCTTCAAAACATGTCTGAGCGTACTGGAGCACGCCTGCACATTCGTTTAATACAATATTTGCGTCTGTTGTCAGGACGCCCTCGTCCCAGGCGCCGTCCTTAAACTGTGAAACATAGCGGTAGTCGGTCTGAATATAGCTAAAGCCGATATTTGCCCAATCAAGATTTTTCTTTTCCATAGCGATACTCCATTCTTGTTTATTGAACTGGTGTTAACGTGTTACAGTGATAAATGATGGTTTGCCCCTATTATAATAACATCTGGCCCGCGTTGCAAGATTATGTGCTGAAAAAACTGAAAAAAAGCTTTCAACCGGCGGGGCGCGCTCTTTTTTCTTATTATAAAGGGTTTTGCCTTAAATATAAAATGCTATATGGGCATATTTGCCATG
>CATWBR010000301.1 GCA_958349075.1 uncultured Clostridium sp. | reverse complement strand
CTCCGGAAGAAATTTTCTTATCTATAAAACTATTATTCAAAACAGGAGGAATGATTTTATGTGTCAGAACTGCAAAAAACCATATTATATAACTACCGCAATTGCCTACACATCAGGTAAGCCGCATATCGGCAACACTTATGAGATTGTCCTGGCAGACAGTATTGCCAGATATAAGAGGGAACAGGGCTATGACGTGCGTTTCCAGACGGGAACCGACGAGCACGGCCAGAAGATCGAGCTGAAGGCCGAGGAAGCCGGCATAACGCCTCAGGAGTTTGTAGATGGCGTGGCAGACCAGATTAAGTCTATCTGGGATCTGATGAATACGTCCTATGACAAATTTATCCGTACAACGGACAAGGATCACGAAGAGCAGGTGCAGAAGATTTTTAAAAAGCTCTACGACCAGGGCGATATTTACAAAGGCCACTATGAGGGGCTTTACTGTACGCCGTGTGAGTCCTTCTGGACTTCTTCCCAGGTAGTGGACGGCAAATGCCCAGACTGCGGCCGTCCGGTTATCCCGGCCAAGGAAGAGGCATATTTCTTTAAAATGAGCAAATATGCCCAGAGGCTGATTGACCATATCAATGAGCATCCGGAATTTATCCAGCCGGTATCCCGTAAAAATGAGATGATGAACAACTTCCTGCTTCCGGGACTTCAGGATCTCTGTGTATCCAGGACCTCCTTTAAATGGGGAATCCCCGTATCCTTTGATCCGAAACATGTGACATACGTATGGCTGGATGCCCTGACCAACTATATTACAGGCTTAGGCTATGACTGCGACGGAAACCACAGCGAATTATTTGAAAAATTCTGGCCGGCCGATCTTCATCTGATTGGTAAAGACATCATCCGTTTCCATACAATTTACTGGCCGATCTTCCTGATGGCTCTGGATCTTCCGCTGCCGAAACAGGTATTTGGACATCCCTGGCTGCTGCAGGGCGACGGTAAGATGAGCAAATCCAAAGGAAATGTTCTCTATGCCGACACATTGGTGGATTTCTTCGGAGTGGATGCGGTGCGATACTTTGTACTTCACGAGATGCCGTTTGAAAACGACGGCGTTATTTCCTGGGATTTGATGGTGGAGCGTATGAACTCCGACCTGGCAAATATCCTTGGAAACCTGGTAAACAGGACAATTTCAATGAGCAATAAATACTTTGGAGGCGTTGTCACAGATGCGGGCGTATCCGAGGAAGTTGATGCGGATTTGAAGGCAACCGTACTGGATGCCGTGAAGAAGGTGGACGAGAAGATGGATAAGCTGCGCGTAGCGGATGCCATTACGGATATCTTCGGAATATTCAGAAGAAGCAACAAATATATTGATGAGACTACACCGTGGACACTGGCAAAGGATGAGGAAAAAAAGGATCGTCTTGCAACCGTTCTCTATAACTTGACGGAAGCTATCACAATCGGCGCATCCCTGTTATACTCCTTCATGCCTGAGACGGCTGAGAAGATTCTGGCTCAGATTAACACGCAGAAGAGAACCCTGGAGGAAATGGGCACATTTGGCCTCTATCCGTCAGGAGGAAATGTGACCGGGAAACCGGAAATACTTTTTGCACGTATGGATGTCAAAGAGGTGATGGAGAAGGTTGAAGCAATGAGGGCAGCCGAGGCGGCCGAGGCAGGACAGCCGGAAGAAGCAAAAGAGGATGAGAATGTGATTGACTTGGAAGCAAAGCCGGAAATCACATACGATGATTTTGCAAAGCTTCAGTTCCAGATTGGCGAAATTATCGCCTGCGAGGCAGTTCCGAAGTCCAAAAAACTTCTTTGCTCCCAGGTGAAGGTGGGATCAAAAGTCCGCCAGATCCTGAGCGGAATTAAGGCGTACTACACACCGGAAGAGATGGTGGGCAAAAAGGTTATGGTCGTTACGAACTTAAAACCGGCTAAGCTGGCGGGAATGCTGTCCGAGGGAATGCTCCTCTGCGCAGAGGACAGCGAAGGCAATCTGGCGCTTATGAAGCCGGAGAAGGATATGCCGGCAGGCGCTGAAATCTGCTGATTCCGTAAGAGTCATAGTGCGGACCGGCGGATAATGCAGCCTTTTATATAAGACGGAATTCGGGTTAAACCCCGCCTGGAAACGCAGTGTTCCGGGCGGGGGTTCTTGTCTTACGGAAAAGTGACCGGTGAAAGGAGACAGGGTAGATGGCGGATAAAAAGACACCTCTGGAAAAGGAATGGGATTCTTTTCTAAAACGTGAAAATAAGATTCTCAAAAGATATGGAACCAGAAAGGAACCGTTCTGGGAGAAAAAACTGCATAAGGCAGTGCCGGACGGATTGAGGGAAAAACTGGAAGATGCATTTTACAGGGCTTTTTGCGTGATTTTGGAAAACGGTACCGGAGCGATCGAAAAAACATTTCCCAAGGAGAAGCTGGAAGCAGAATTCAAGACGCGGGAGTACGCAGGCAGGCTCTATCCGGTCAGAAAAAACCTGGCGGCGGGCAGAAAACTGGCGGCCCGTCAGGCAGCAGCAGGGGTGGCCGGGGCCTGTGCGGAGGGGGCGGTTCTGGGGCTTCTTGGAATCGGTCTTCCGGATATCCCGCTCTTTCTGGCTGCACTGCTCAGAGGCCTGTATACACAGGCGCTGCATTTTGGCGTGGATTACAGGAATCCGGGGGAACAGGAACTGCTTTTGGAGCTGCTGGCGCTGTCTCTGTACAGCGGGGAAGACTTTAAGGAGCGGGATGCGGCAATGAACCGGAAGCTGTACCGAATGGCCCGCAGGGCTTACGGAGCCGGGGCGCCGGGGGACGCTTCGGCAGACGTGGACGAGGCTGCTCTGGCCGCTTCCCGGGCCCTTTCGGGGGAGCTTTTGTACATGAAATTCCTGCAGGGAGTTCCAATTGCAGGTGTAATCGGAGGCCTGTATGACGGCATTTATATGAAAAAGGTGACCGACTATGCAGCGATCAAGCTGGAGAGAAGGTATTTGCTGGGAAAATCAGAGGAAAAACGTGGATAAAAGGCGTAAAAACGGAAGTAAAACCCCGATAGTCATTGTTTTTTCACGGGAGATTGGCTATAATGGTGCGTGAGTAACGGATAAATACCAAAACGGATAAGAAGACCGGAGGAAACAAATGATTTTTGATACACATGCCCATTACGATGACGAGGCATTTGACGAAGACAGGGAAGAACTGCTGCAGGGCCTTACCGAGCACGGAATTGAGGCTGTTGTAAATATAGGAAACGATATGGCCAGTACCGAACACACACTGGAGCTGACAAAACGCTATCCGCAGGTCTACGGGGCGGCGGGAGTCCATCCCAGCAGCAGTGCGGAACTGGATGAAGAAAAATTTGCCAGGCTTAGGACCGCGGCCATGGATCCCCAGATCGTGGCGGTGGGAGAAATCGGGCTGGACTATTATTGGGACGAGCCCTCCCATGAGATTCAGAGGTACTGGTTCGGCCGTCAGCTGGAGCTGGCGAGAGAGGTCAAGAGACCCGTTGTCATCCACAGCAGGGACGCAGCCAAAGACACACTTGATATTTTGAAGGAACATAAATCGGAGGAGATCGGCGGAGTAATCCACTGTTTTTCCTACGGCAAAGAGATGGCCAGAGAGTTCCTGAACCTGGGATTTTATCTTGGTATCGGCGGAGTTCTGACCTTCAGCAATGCAAAGAAGCTGAAAGAGGTGGTGGAATATGCACCGCTCGACAGGCTGGTGCTTGAAACAGACTGCCCTTATCTGGCGCCGGTCCCCAACAGGGGAAAACGGAATTCTTCTTTTAATCTTCCGTATGTGGTGGATGCCATGGCTGAGATAAGGGGATTAAGCACGGAGGAAGTGATCCGGGCAACCAACCTGAATGCCAAACAGCTTTATCATTTGGCTCCGGGGAAATCAGAAAGGAACTGATATGCGCATAGATTTGGGAAATCCCAAAAACACAATCGAGATTATACAAAAGTACGGCTTTGCCTTTCAGAAAAAATTCGGACAGAATTTCCTCATTGACACCCACGTTCTTTCTAAAATTGTAGATGCGGCCGGGGTGACGAAGGACGACATGGTTCTGGAGATAGGTCCGGGTATAGGAACAATGACCCAGTACCTGGCCGACAATGCCGGTAAGGTTGTGGCTGTCGAGATTGACAGCCACCTGATACCGATTCTGGAGGAAACGCTTAAGGATTATGAAAATATTACCGTAATCAATGAGGATATCCTAAAGGTTGACATAAAAAAACTGGCAGAGGAATATAACGGAGGAAAACCGATTAAGGTGGTGGCAAACCTCCCCTACTATATCACGACGCCGATTATTATGGGACTCTTTGAAAGCGGTGTTCCCATCGACAATATCACGGTCATGGTCCAGAAAGAGGTGGCCGACAGAATGCAGGTCGGGCCGGGAACAAAAGATTACGGCGCTCTGTCCCTGGCGGTCCAGTACTACGCAGAGCCGTATATTGTGGCCAACGTGCCGCCAAACTGCTTTATCCCACGTCCTAATGTGGGTTCGGCCGTAATCCGTCTCACACGCCACAGAACGCCGCCTGTGGAGGTGGCCGACAGGGAGCTGATGTTCAAACTGATCCGCGCATCTTTTAACCAGAGGAGAAAGACTCTTTTAAACGGTTTAAACAATTCGCCGGAAATACAAATCCCAAAGGAAATCATTGCGGAGTCTATCGGGAAACTGGGCGTGCCGGCCGCAGTCAGAGGCGAGGCATTAACGCTTGAGCAATTTGCATTGCTGGCGAATATCCTTTCCGAAAACAATCGTTCATGAAAGCCGAAACCAGGAAACGGCGGCGGGAAACAGCCGCCTTCCCGGTTCACATAACGGCATGACGCGAATAAAATAAAAGAGCTCTGGAAATTACTTCACAGGCCGGATTAAAAAATCGTGAAACAAACCCGTGAAACAAAGAAAAAACTCCTTGACAACAGGGCGAAAATTTAGTAAAATGATTTACGTTGCTGGTAACGCCAGTGCGGTGAGAGAATCAACAGATTTCTCAGGAGGCCCAGATAGCTCAGTTGGTAGAGCAGAGGACTGAAAATCCTCGTGTCGCTGGTTCGATTCCGGCTCTGGGCACTTTAATTTCATATTCATACATTATGCGGGTGTAGTTCAATGGTAGAACACTAGCCTTCCAAGCTAGATACGTGGGTTCGATTCCCATCACCCGCTTTTTTGCTGCCCTGATTTTACAGGGCTTTTTATATCATAGGAAAGTGCCCCTATGATATGAAAAAGCCCTCCGGGCAGGATGCGCACTCGCGCGAAGATGTAATATGCGGCTAAAGCGACCGTGCTCCGGCGCGCGAGTCTTCCGAGGCAGACTCTTTATCATTCCATGTTGCATTCCGTGTTGCATACGATCCCGCAAGAAACTAATCGAATCAAGATGAAACGATATAAATGGTAACCCGTCTGCTCCGCCCACGGGTTACTGCTTTCAATAAAAAACCGGCTCCGGCTGAGTTCAAAGCTCAATCGGAACCGGTCTTTTTTATTCAGGAGACCAGGTACGGTGTGTACGGGCCGTTCTGTTACCGCTTAATTTCTCGAGAATTCATCTTTCCTGAAGAGAGAGCGCAGCAGCACCATCCATCCCCAGGAAATGGAAAGGGAAGGCATGCAGGCCAGGAATATTGCTTTCACGGGCGGTATGGCCGAAAAGCAGATGGGGCCGAAGAAAATGACGAAGGTGACCACCAGCATGGCTAACAATGTAATTTTTTCTTTTCTTGTATTAGGAGGTGTGAGAAAGATTCTTGTGAGATCCATTTCCACCTGTCTTTTTTCTGCGCTTTTCATC
>CATWBR010000300.1 GCA_958349075.1 uncultured Clostridium sp. | reverse complement strand
ATGCACAGAAACGGCAAAAACGCCGTTTCGCGCCGTGCAACTCGGGATTTTCGTGCAAAACCGCCCGAAAACACTTCGCGGGATACTACCTGTGAACAGCAGCCCCTGTCCTCACAGCATGCGCCCGGTATAAACTGTAACGCGCCGGTTCCAGAATCTGATTTTTAACTGTCTTGGTCAGGAGGTATTTTATGCCTCGAATTTCTTTACAATCAGGCTGGCATTATGTCCGCCGAAGCCCAGGGAGTTGCTGATGGCATAATTGACGTCCGTCGACACGCCCTCACCCATGGTGTAGTCCAGATCGCAGCCCTCGTCGGCTTCCTTTAATCCTGCCGTGGCATGAATATAATTTTCCATAACGGACTTCACGCAGGTGATAAACTCTACTCCGCCTGCCGCACCAAGAAGATGGCCGACCATGGATTTAGTGGAGTTCACTTTTATCTTATATGCATGTTCGCCAAGCGCCAGCTTGATGGCCATTGTCTCAAAAAGATCATTGTGGTGAGTGCTGGTTCCGTGGGCGTTGACATAGTCAATCTGCTCCGGTTTAATACCCGCGTCATTCATTGCAAATTCCATTGCCTTCGCGGCTCCGCTTCCATCCTCTGCAGGGGAAGTGATATGGAACGCATCGCTGGTGGAACCGTATCCGACTAACTCGGCCAGAATAACAGCTCCTCTCTTCTGAGCATGTTCCAGGGATTCCAGAACTACCACGCCGGAACCTTCTCCCATAACAAAGCCGTCGCGGTCCTTGTCAAACGGTCTGGATGCTGTTTCCGGATCATCGTTGGAGGAGAGGGCCGTCAGAGCGGTAAATCCCGCCACACCGAGAGGCGTAATGCAGGCCTCAGCTCCGCCGGCTACCATCACATCTGCCTCGCCGTGCTGAATGGAGCGGTACGCCTCGCCGATAGAGTGTGTTCCCGTTGCACAGGCTGTTACTACGTTGATGCTCTTGCCCTTTAAACCGAACTGGATGGAGACATTGCCTGTCGCCATGTTGCTGATCATAAGCGGAACGAGCAGCGGGTTAACCCGGCTTGGACCCTTGGTCTGAAGTTTTGTATATTCTCTCTCGATTGCCTGAAGGCTGCCGATTCCGGAACCGATGCTGATGCCCACCTTATACGGATCTTCTTTTTCCATATCCAGTCCGGCCTGTTTGATTGCCTGTGAGGCCGCCGCTACTGCATACTGGGAAAAAGTTTCCATTCTCCTGGCTGCCTTTGGATCCATATAATCCTTCGCATTGAAATCCTTTACCTGGGCGGCTATCTTTGCTTTATACTCCGCCGTGTCAAAATATGTGATTGGCCCAAAACCGATTTTCTTCTCTTTCAGCCCTTCCCAGAAGGACTCCACATCGTTGCCGATTGGGGTGATGGCACCCATTCCCGTTACAACTACTCTTGTCATATTGCTCATAATCCAACCGCCTTTCTCGCTAAACCGCAACTGTTCATTCCTTTACAGCCGCCTGAAACGTTACAGCTCCGCCCTCGGCCTAACCGCTGCAAAATCATGGCTGAACTGTTACCCTGAAAACCTACATTGCCATTCCGCCGTCTACGCAGATAACCTGGCCTGTAATATATCCCGCCTTGTCGGACGCCAGAAAAGCAGCCATATTCGCCACATCCTCTGTTTTTCCGAATTTCTTCAACGGAATCTGCTCCCCCATCGCCTCTTTTACACTGTCCGGGAGTACGTCTGTCATCTCTGTCTCTATAAAACCCGGAGCAATTGCATTGACCGTGATACCGCGGCTTCCCAGCTCTCTCGCCACCGACTTTGTAAGGCCAATCACGCCTGCCTTGGACGCGCAGTAGTTTGCCTGGCCCGCATTGCCCATTACGCCGGATACGGAAGATATATTGATAATGCGTCCGCCCTTCTGTCTTAACATCTGGCGGGACACATGTTTTACGCAGTTAAATGCTCCCTTTAAATTAATATCGATTACAGAATCGAATTCCTCTTCGCTCATCTTCATCAGCAGGTTATCTTTTGTGATTCCCGCATTGTTTACCAGAATATCGATTCTCTTATATTTTCCAATGACATATTTGAGGAATTCTTCTGCCTTTGCGTAATCGGACACGTTGCACTGAACCGCCTCCGCCTGGCCGCCCGCCTCACAGATTTCTTTCACCACTTCCTCTGCCTTCGCAGCGGAGCCGTTGTAATTAACAATCACGGTGGCGCCTTCTTTTGCCATGGTCAGGGCAATCTGTCTGCCGATTCCGCGGCTGGCGCCCGTCACAACTGCAATTTTATCGTTTAACATCCTAACGCCTCCTTTACCTTCTCAATGTCTTCGAGTTTTTCTATATTTATCGCTTTCACGTTTCTGTCGATTTTCTTCATGAAACCGGTCAGTGTCCTTCCCGGCCCAATCTCTATAAATAAGTCCACTCCTTCTTCCAGCATCTTCCTGATACTCTGTTCCCAGCGCACCGATGAGGATACCTGTTTCTTAAGGAGCTGTTTCACTTCCCGGCTGTCTGTGACATATTCCGCCGTCACATTGGCCACATAAGGAATGACCGGCGTATGTACTTCCACCGCTTCCAGCACTTCGTATAACTTCTCTCCCGCTTCTTCCAGCAGATAAGAGTGAAATGGGCCGCTTACATTTAACGGAAGAACCCTCTTGGCTCCGGCCTCTTTTAATTTTTCCGCCGCTTTTTCAACCGCCTCTTTTTTACCGGATATTACAATCTGGCCCGGGCAGTTGTAGTTGGCAATCTGAACGCCTTCCACATCGGCAATCACTTCTTCAATCTTCTCCGCATCCATGGCCAGTACGGCAGACATAGCCCCGACTCCCGCCGGAACCGCCTCCTGCATCAGGATTCCTCTCTGCCTTACTGTCCGGATTGCGTCTTCTGCCGACATAACGCCAGCCGCAACCATTGCAGGGTATTCTCCCAGGCTTAAACCGGCCGTCACATCGGGTTTTATCCCCGTCCGCTCCATGAACACCTTCATCATAGCGATGCTGGCCGTAACCATAGCCGGCTGTGTGTACTCCGTGATATCCAGTCTGTCATTTTTTTCAAAGCAGAGCTCCTGCATGGAAAATCCGAGTATTTCGGATGCCTTTTCAAAAATCTCTTTTGCGTCACTCGTCTGCTCATAAAAATCCTGACCCATACCACAGGCCTGCGCTCCCTGTCCCGGGAAAATAAATGCAATTTTGCTCATAGCGTTACCTCGCTCCCAACTTATCCTTACTTACTTTTTACTGATTCCCCAGCCGCCGGCCTGTCTTTCCTCCGGTATCCGGGCGGTAAAAAGCCGCTCTGTACGTTTTCCGCCGTCTTCTCATCAGACAGCGTGAAAAGGCCCCGGAGCGTGCTTTTCATCATTATTTTCTGCCCAGCAGTTTTTCTGTCTCGGCCATCATCTCATCGATCATCTCTTTACAGGTCTGTTCTTTCTTTACCATTCCTGCAATCTGGCCGGCCATAACGGTTCCGGTCATGATATCGCCTTCCATTACGGCGTTCCTGAGGGAACCCATGGTCAGGTATTCCAGTTCCTCAAAGGACTTTCCTTCCTGCTCAAGTTTGATATACTCTCTGGTCATCTTATTTCTTAAACCTCTCACGGGATGGCCATGGCTGCGCCCCGTAACCGCCGTATCGATGTCCTTTGCTTTGATAATCCTGTCTTTGTAGTTCTGGTGAGCAATGGATTCCTTTGCCACTACAAAGCGGGTTCCCATCTGGACCGCTTCGGCGCCCAGCATAAATGCCGCTGCAATCCCTCTGCCGTCTGCGATTCCTCCGGCTGCAATCACCGGAATGGAAACAGCGTCCACTACCTGGGGAACCAGGCTCATCGTTGTCTGATCGCCGATATGGCCGCCGGATTCTGTGCCCTCTGCCACTACCGCATCGGCTCCGCCCTTTTCCATCATTCTGGCAAGGGCCACGGAAGCGACAACCGGAATTACCTTAATTCCTGCGTTCTTCCACATTTCCATATATTTGCCCGGGTTTCCGGCTCCGGTTGTAACAACCTTGACGCCTTCCTCCACAACCACCTTTGCCACTTCATCGGCATAGGGGCTCATCAGCATAACATTTACGCCGAAGGGCTTATTAGTCAATGCTCTGGCTTTTCTGATCTCATCGCGGATTACTTCTCCCGGAGCGCTTGCTCCTCCGATGAGTCCAAGACCGCCTGCCTCTGAAACGGCCGCCGCCAGATTATGTTCTGCCACCCAGGCCATTCCGCCCTGGATAATCGGGTATTCAATCCCTAAGAGTTCTGTCACTCTTGTTTTCATTATGCCTCAACACCTTTTTCTTTTAAATAGTTCATTACGTCGCCTACTGTTAAGAGATTCTGTAAGTCTTCTGCAGGAATTTCAACGGAGTATTCATCTTCAAGCGCCATTACAAGCTCGAACAGATCCAGTGAATCTGCGCCAAGATCCTCTTTAAATGTGGAAACCTCTGTAATGCTCTCCGCATCAACGCTTAACTGGTCTGCAATCATCTCTTTCATTCTTTCTAACATAGCTCTCTGTCTCCTTTTACTATTTCTTATTTTTAATATTGTTTCTATTATAAAGCCGTTCAGCCGGCCCGGCCGGTCCGAGGCTTTTTACCTTACCATTCCAGAAGCATGGCTCCCCAGGTGAGTCCCGCGCCGAAGCCCGACAAAACTATTTTGTCGCCGCGCTGTAAACGGCCGTCCCGGTGCATCTCGTCTAAGAGTACCGGAATAGATGCTGCGGACGTATTGCCGTACTGATCCAAATTGACGGGTATCTTTTCCATCGGAATCTTCAGCCTTTTGGAAACAGCCTCCAGGATTCTGATGTTCGCCTGATGCAGTACGAAATAACGGATATCCTCCTGAACCAGGCCGTTGTCATCCATAATCTGTTTTGTAATCTCCGGCACCTTGCGGACCGCAAATTTGAAGACCTCCTGGCCGTCCATTTTCATAAATCCAAGTTCCGGCTTTACCTTCGTCAGGCAGTTGCCAAGACTTCTGGACTGGCATTCCAGCACCCAGCCCTTTCTTCCGTCGCTGCCTACCAGCGTGTCTATCAGGCCTTTCTCATCGGCCTTTACTACTGCGGCGCCGGCTCCATCGCCGAACAGGAAGCAGGTTCCTCTGTCCGTCCAGTCAAGTACCTTGCCGAGGGTCTCCGCACCAATCACCAGGCCTGTCTTGTAAATCCCCGACTGGATAAATCCCTGTACAATATGCATGGCATAGATAAATCCGGAGCAGGCCGCACTAATATCAAACGCTACCGCATTCAGCGCCCCAACCGCCGCCTGCACGTCCGTAGCCGCGCTGGGGAAGCTCCTGTCCGGTGAGGATGTTGCCAGAACGATGATTTCAATCTCCTCCGGTGCGATGCCCGCATTCTCAATGGCTCTCTGAGCCGCCCGGACCGCCAGGACCGATGTGCCCTCCTCGGTAGAAATCCGCCTGTAGCAGATTCCGCTCCGCTCGCGGATCCATTCGTCACTCGTGTCGATAAACTCCGTTAAGTCTGTATTTGTAACAATATTTTCCGGCAGATAAGAGCCGGTTCCGATTATTCTTGAAGTCATATTTTATCCCCGATTTGCTTTTGGTTTTAAATGCTTTGATATTCAAACTATTCACAGTGTATCCAATCTCCTTCTGTTTGTCAAGAATAAGTTTTCGCGAAACGGTGTCGAATATAGGGATTTAATTGAGCAGATGAGGACGCCGCCGGCAGGCCAGGGGCCGGGGTGGTGAGGGGTGTGTATGAGTCTTCAGTCCCGGGGATAGGTTGTCGTGAGGGGGAATCCGGCCAGAA
>CATWBR010000299.1 GCA_958349075.1 uncultured Clostridium sp. | reverse complement strand
ATTTAAAAGTCAATAACTTGTTTAAACAAATATTGCGAAAAATGTTGACATGTTTAAACAAGTATGCTATAACAGAATCAGGAAACATGTTTGAACAAGTGGACGAGACAGGCGGAGGGATCAAAGAATGGGTAGATATGCAGAGGACGCGAAACAACTGCTGCGTCTGGTGGGCGGAAGAGAGAACATTGCGGCGGTTTCACATTGCATGACAAGAATGCGTTTTGCGTTGGTGGATCCGGAAAAAGCGGATGTGAAAGCAATTGAAAAAATGAAGGCTGTGAAAGGAAGCTTTACGCAGTCGGGACAGTTTCAGGTAATTATCGGCAATACGGTAGCTGACTTTTATAATGACTTTGTAAAAGAGGCGGGAATTGAAGGGGTATCCGGAGATGCGGTAAAGCAGGCGGCAAAGAAAAACCAGAACGTGCTGCAGCGGATCGTTACGGCGCTGGCAGAGATTTTTGCACCGCTGATTCCGGCAATCATTACGGGCGGTTTGATTCTTGGCTTTCGAAACTGCATTGACAGTTTGTATTTATTTGAAAACGGGACGCAGACCTTGTGTGAAGTCAGCCAGTTCTGGGCGGGTATCGACGGTTTTCTCTGGCTGATCGGCGAGGCGGTATTCCATATGCTTCCAGTCGGCATCTGCTGGTCGGTGACAAGGAAGATGGGCACCACGCAGATGCTCGGTATTGTCCTTGGACTGACGCTTGTATCCGGACAGTTGTTGAACGCCTATGCGGTTGCGGGCACTGCGGCAGCGGATATTCCGAAGTGGAATTTTGGCGGTTTCCAGGTCAATATGATCGGTTACCAGGGGCAGGTTATTCCTGCGATTTTAGCTGCCTTTACGCTGGTGTATCTGGAAAAATTCTTCCGAAAGATTACACCGCAGGTAATTTCTATGATAGTTGTTCCTTTCTGTAGTTTATTATTATCAGTCATGGCGGCACATTTTGTACTGGGACCAATTGGCTGGAAGATTGGAGCGGCAGTTTCTTCACTTGTATTTGCCGGAATTACCGGAACATTCAAGATTATATTTGCCGCGATTTTTGGAGTTATTTACGCCCCGCTGGTCATCACGGGACTTCATCACATGTCAAATGCCATTGACCTGCAGCTGATTGCGGATTACGGAGGAACCATGCTGTGGCCGATGATTGCATTGTCTAATATTGCGCAGGGATCGGCGGTTCTTGGCATGATATGGCTTCAGAGAAGAGATCCGGAAGCGCAGGAAGTAAATATTCCTGCCTGCATTTCCTGTTACCTTGGCGTTACGGAACCGGCCATTTTCGGTGTCAATTTAAAGAGAGGATTTCCATTTGTCTGTGGAATGATTGGTTCCGGCATCGCGGCAGTCGTCTGCGTGGCGACGGGGACAACTGCGAATGCCATTGGCGTGGGAGGGCTTCCCGGTATCCTGTCCATCCAGCCTCAGTTTATGGCTTCTTTTGCAATCTGTATGGCGATCGCGTTCGCAGTTCCATTCTTATTGACAGCAGTTGCCGGGAAGAAGCGCCTGCAGGCAGATCACGTAAATGAGACGGCAGAGCTTACAGAAATCGCTGCCGCCGCAGGAAGAAGCGCCGTAGCGGGAGTAATGGCTTCCGTAATGCATGAAAATGAAGTAAATAATAAAGAAAATGAAGAGATGCCGGGAAAGCTGACAGCATTTTTATCAGGAAAGGCAATTCCGCTCGCGGAAGTTCAGGACGGTGTTTTCTCAGCAGGGATTCTGGGGGACGGTATGGCGATTATTCCGGAAAATGAGACACTGTATTCCCCGGCAGACGCAGAGATTGCGGCATTAATGCCGGATTCACGTCATGCCTGCGGATTAAAGCTGGAAAATGGTATGGAAGTTCTGTTACATGTTGGAATTGATACCGTAAGTATGAACGGGGACGGATTTGAATACCTGGTGCAGGAAGGCCAGAAGGTCAGTGCAGGGACACCGCTCATAAAGTTTGACAGAGCAAAAATTCAGGCGGCAGGCCACCCGGACGTAACGGTATGTATTATCAGCAATGCAGGAGATGCACAGGATATTCAGTTCCATACGGGAGTCAATGTAATAGAAAAAGAAACGGCAGTGGTAACTTTCAGGCAGTAACAGCTCAAACGGCAGAGGGAGGCACAGCATGATAGATTTCAGTAATAAAGCAGTTTATCAGATCTATCCGAAATCATTTCGGGATACTAACGGGGACGGCTTTGGAGACATCCCGGGAGTCATCGAAAAATTAGATTATCTGAAGGAATTAGGAGTGGATTACCTATGGCTGACACCATTTTTTATCTCGCCTCAGAGGGATAATGGATATGATGTGGCAGATTACCGGAAAATCAATCCCTTATTCGGAACTATGGCAGATTTGGAAAATTTGATTCGTCAGAGTGAAGAGCGGGGCATGAGTATCATGCTTGATATGGTATTCAATCATACCTCCACAGAACACGTATGGTTTCAGAAGGCTCTGGCAGGGGATGAAAAATATCAGAAGTACTATATTTTCAAAGATGGCACGCCGGATCGCGCCCCCACAAACTGGCAGTCAAAATTCGGGGGTCCGGCATGGGAATATGTGCCTTCCTTAAAAAAATGGTATCTCCGGTTATACGATGTGACCCAGGCAGATTTAAACTGGGATAACCCGGAAGTCCGTGAAGAATTAAAAGAAATTCTGCGATTCTGGAAAAAGAAAGGCATTAAGGCATTCCGCTTTGACGTGATTAATCTGGTTTCCAAACCGGAACGGATGGAAGACGATCCTGAGGGAGACGGGCGGAGATTTTACAGTGACGGTCCCCATATTCATGAATATCTGAAAGAATTGGTGAGAGATGCGGGGATTGAGGATTTTGTGACGGTAGGCGAGATGTCTTCCACATCGATTGAGCATTGTATTCGCTATTCGGCACCAGAAGAAAAGGAGCTCTCTATGTGTTTTAATTTCCACCATTTGAAAGTGGATTATAGGGATGGGGATAAATGGGCGCTGAGGGCTGTCGACTATAAGAAATTAAAGGAACTCTTTATCGAGTGGCAGATGGAGATGCAAAAAGGGCACGGCTGGAATGCGCTGTTTTGGTGTAACCACGATCAGCCCCGGATTGTAAGCAGACTGGGGAACGAAAATACTTATTGGAAAGAATCGGCAAAAATGCTGGCAGGAATGATTCATTTTATGCGCGGAACTCCTTATATCTATCAGGGAGAAGAGATTGGAATGCTGAACGCTCATTATCCCTCTATCGGGCAGTACCGGGATGTAGAGAGTCTGAATTACTATCAGATTTTGCTGGAGCAGGGAAAAACAGAGAAAGAAGCGCTGGAAACGTTAGCCGCCAGATCCCGGGACAACAGCAGAACGCCCATGCAGTGGAATGGGGAACGGTACAGGGGGTTTTCTGATGCGGAGCCGTGGCTTCCCGTATCTGCCGGATTTAGAGAAGAGATTACGGTCGAAGCCCAGCAAAAGGACCGGGATTCCATTCTTGCTTTTTATAAGAAGCTGATTGCCATGAGAAAAATGCATCCGGTGATCGCAAAAGGTGAGATTTCTTTTATGGAGACAGGAACGGATATGGCGCTGGCATACCGGAGAACGCTTGGGGAACAACGGATTGGAGTATTTTGTAATCTGGATGGAAAGAAGCAGACCATTAAGATAGAAGGAGCGTGGAACGGATGTAAGATATTGCTGGAGAATTATGAAGGCCGTGAAACGGTTCCGGAAGATGAAATATATACAATGGAGCCTTATGAGTTTATGGTTCTTGGAAACGTATGATAGCCAGGAGGGATAGAACATGGAAAATAATATAAAACTTGTTGCTGTCGATATAGACGGTACGTTTGTCCGCTCCGATTATTCTTATGATATACCACGGTTTCAGGCCATTTTATCCCGCATGAAAAATGTCGGGTGTCATTTTGTTGCAGCAAGTGGAAATCAATACTATCAGTTAAGAGATCTGTTTCCGGGATATTACGATGAATTATCCTTTGTAGCGGAAAACGGAGCCTTTGTAAAAGACCGGAAGGAACTCATTTTTACTGCGGATATGCCAAAAGAAACAGTAGATTCCGTGATTGGCCTATGCAGAGAATATCCCGAAATATTAACTGTTTTATGTGGAGTGGACAGTGCATACTGCCAGCATAAAACAGTGAGCCAGGAGTTTTTTGAACTCACGAATATCTATTACCATCGTCTGAAGCGGGTGGACGATTTGAAAAAGGTCAAGGATCAAATACTGAAATTTGCAGTGACCGTTCCGGAGGAAAAGACCAGTTTTTACTACGATCTGTTTTGTAAGAGACTCTCAGGGAAAGTGGTACCTACAACCAGCGGGCATGGGGCCATTGATTTAATTATGCCCGGCTGTCATAAGGCATCCGGCCTGAAACGGCTGGTGGAACGTTTTGGCATCTCACCGGAGCAGTGCGCCGCTTTTGGGGACGGAGGAAATGATATCGAAATGCTGAACTATTGCGGGCACAGCTATGCGATGGAAAATGCACCTGAAAACGTAAAAAATGCGGCAAAATATGTATGTCCTTCTAACGAAGAGGACGGTGTACTTGCTGTGCTGGAAAAAATATTTATGCAGCTGTGATGTATCAGGATTCCGGCTGACAGCGGTGAAGGAATTGACATAAACAGAATCAAAAAGGGGCTGTTGTAAATTAGCTGAGTAAACACTTACCCGGCTATGGAGCAATAGCTTCTTTTTCCGCGTCCGAAGATGAAAATCAGGTGCTGATTTATAAAAAATAGATAAAATTTTAACATATTTATTGCACAAGTAAAATACGTTTAGTATACTGATAAGTATCCCGGCAATACAGTTTTACCTATTTACAGTATAACCGGCAGCATACGGTTATATGCGGTAAACCAGGCAGGGCAATGCAACAAAGTGATCAGAAATCAGGTGGCGGTTATGATATTTATCGGCGGAATCAGTTCCGGAATGAAACAGATAGAATATTTAAAGACGGTAATCTGCAACAGATGCGGAGCTTACGGAAGATATCAGGTTTATATGACCTATATGTATTTCAGCTTCTTCTTTATCCCTCTGTTCAAATGGAACCGGCGCTATTATGTGAAAATGTCGTGCTGCAATGCCATATACGAGCTGAATCCGGAGATTGGCCGGATGCTGCTTAAGGGTGCGGATGTGGAAATCCGTGATGAAGATCTGACACTGTGCCGCGAGGGAAACGGAAACCCCTGGGAACAGGAAGAACGTGCAGGACATACATATGGGGAGCAGACCGGATCCAACCGCCTGCCGGAGCACTCGGGAAAGAAGTGTCCGAACTGCGGATATGAGGCTGCGGAAGATTTTTCCTACTGTCCGAAGTGCGGCAGCAGGCTGGAAGATCAGGTCTCCGGTTTACGGCACTGAGAATCAAAGAAAAGAGAGGTAGAGAAGATGTTAAAAGCAGGAATTCAGGGAAGACAGGAAGTAATGGTGACAGAAGATAACTCTGCAAACGCTCTTGGAAGCGGTCTTCTGGAAGTATTTGCAACACCGTCCATGGTGGCTTTGATGGAAAAAACGGCCTGGATGAGCGTTGCCCCTTATATGAACGACGGAGAGGGAACCGTTGGGACGAAGCTGAACATCAGCCATATGTCCGCCACGCCGACAGGGATGATCGTATGGTGCGAGAGTGAGTTAACAGAAGTTGACGGAAGAAGACTGGTATTCCATGTGGAGGCCTTTGATGAGAGTGGGAAAATCGGCGAGGGCGAGCATGAGAGATTTATTATAAAAAATGAGAAATTTATGAGTAAGGCGG
>CATWBR010000298.1 GCA_958349075.1 uncultured Clostridium sp. | reverse complement strand
GAATACAAGGAGGAAAGTATTATGAGCAGCATTACAAACAAAGCAGCTATTCTGGACGACGAGAAGGCCAATATCCTGAGAGGAGCCGTAGGCACAAGAGCCTGCTGGATGGCGCTGATTTATGAGGAGGCGTGCAAAGCCGGTATGGGTGCGGAAGGGGAAGAGATAATCCGCAGGGCGGTCAGAAGATACGGGCAGAATCAGGGAGCCGATATTAAAAAAGCGCTGGATGATGGGAACGGTTCCCTGGATATGGGGAAATTTGCCCAGGCATTCGGTTCACCGGTTGCGGTAAACGCCTTTGAGGCCGAGGTAACGCCGGAAGGGGAGGCGAAAGTAGAGATAGAATATCATTTCTGCCCGCTCTTAAAATCCTGGCAGGATTTGGGCTGCGATGATGAAACGTGTATGAAGCTGTGTGATATGGCCATGGAGGGAGACAGAAACATGGCAAAGGGGATGGGACTGGGCTTTGAACTTACGGATACGATTGCAAACGGATGTCCCACATGCCGTATGAGTTTTTATAAAGAATAACAGGGGAGAACTGATTATGTTATAATACTGGCAACGGACATACATTGTCTGCCGGGCGGGGACACCACATAAAGGAGGGTATTATGAGCGAGACGGTTGCTCTGAAAAAAGATATTGGTTTTAAAGAAGCATTGAGTATTGCAGTTGGACAAAGTATTGGTACCGGAGTTATGGCTATGACGGGGCAGGCCATTGGCTTTACAGGGAACGGAGTGGTGCTGGCATTTATTATAGCGGCGTTCCTGGTAATTGTACTGTTTCTTCCGACCGCAATTATGGGGTCCACTCTTCCGGCCACGGGAGGGGCCTATATGTACGGCGCCAGACTTCTGGCTCCGAGATGGGGCGTTTTCTATGTTTTGATTTTTCTTTCATATAATATAACGCTTTCGCTTTATGCAATTTCATTTGCCG
Organism: uncultured Clostridium sp.; assembly: GCA_958349075.1. Lineage (GTDB taxonomy): Bacteria > Bacillota > Clostridia > Lachnospirales > Lachnospiraceae > Otoolea. The sequence goes on along the minus strand of CATWBR010000298.1, from coordinate 4,892 downwards.
ATTACATGCAGTCACTGGTGCCCGGAATCCCGTTTAAACTGGTAGGCGCATCCCTGCTGACACTGTTTTATGTGCTGAACCTCGTCGGGGTAAAGTCGGCCGCCATGGTGCAGAAAATAATGGTGCTTGTGCTGTTGTCCGCATTTGTGCTGTTTATCGGATACGGCATGCCGAAGGTGAATTTTGATGCTTTTACCTCGGACAATGTTGTGCCAAACGGTATCGTAGGTTTAATGACGGCATCGGCTCTTATGACATTTGCCGTGGGCGGATCTAATGTTATCGCCAATATGGGCGGGGAGATGAAGAACCCGGGCAGGGATATTCCGCTGTGTATGATTCTCGGAACCGGTATTGTCGGTGTGTTCTATGCATTTCTCGGTTTGGTGGCTTCAGGGGTGCTTCCCTGGGCACAGGTAGCCAATAAGAATCTGTCGGAAGTGGCAAGGGCGATCCTGCCGGGACCGCTTTACACCTATTTCATCATCGGCGGCGCGCTTTTTGCAATAGCCACAACACTGAATTCCGTGTTCGGCTGGGTGACGAAACCTCTTCTGGCTGCTGCTTCCGACGGCTATCTTCCGTCGGTTTTGACGAAGGTGAATAAAAGGTTCGGCACCCCCCACGTGCTGCTTACAATGTTTTATCTGATCGGAATTGTTCCCGTCATCACAGGTGTTTCACTGCAGACGGTTTCCACCTACGGTTCGGGGATTTCAATCTTCATGACCATCATTCCGATTGCCGCCTCAACGCAGCTGCATAAGAGATATCCAGAGGCATGTAAGAAGGCATTCTTTATTCTGAAACCGGGAACGATGAATGCGGTGGCTGTGGTTGCCATGATACTCGTTGTAATCCAGACCTACCTGCTGTTTCAGACGCTTCCAGTGGCAGCTATCATTGGAGCCATGCTTTACGGACTGGCGGCGCTTGGACTCTCGGTTTACATGGAAAAAAGGGTTGGCAAAGTACTATATACAGGCGACGCAGAGAAAGATTTCCAGTGATTTACTGGGAGTAATTAAATATAGGGTGGGGAATAGAGCTGCTGTAAAAACAGATGATTTATCTGCTTTTACAGCGGCCTTTTCATTAGTGAAGGGAGAAAATGCCCGCAGAGTATGCGGGATGAGAGCCGCAGGACGATTAACAGGGGAGCTTTCCGGACAAAATATTACTTGACTCCCCGTTACAATTGCTCTACAATTTACACAAATGCGCAGTAATAAGATGCGGTTATGAAGGGTTTAATCATGAATATTATAAAAGCGGCAAATCTCGTCTTTGATTATATCAGGCGCGATGAGGAAGATAAAATAGAAGAAGTGAACCGGGCTATCGATCACGTGGATGTGGAGATAGAAAAGGGGAGCTTTGTGGCGGTTCTGGGACATAACGGTTCAGGCAAGTCCACATTCGCAAAACATATCAACGGTATTTTGATTCCCACGGAGGGAACGGTCTGGGTGTCTGAGATGGATACGGCGGACGATGATCTTCTGTGGGATGTAAGAAAGACGGCCGGAATGGTGTTCCAGAATCCGGACAACCAGATTATCGGCAATGTGGTGGAGGAAGATGTGGGCTTTGGCCCGGAGAACATCGGAGTTCCCACCGAAGAGATCTGGGAACGCGTGAATAAGAGCCTTGAGGCGGTGGGGATGACGGCTTACCGGACAAAATCACCCAACCGTCTGTCGGGCGGACAGAAGCAGCGTGTGGCGATTGCCGGCGTCATGGCGATGAAACCTCAGTGTATTGTCCTGGACGAGCCGACCGCAATGCTGGATCCCAACGGGCGTAAAGACGTTATCAGCACCGTGCGGGAACTGAACCGGGCGGAGGGGATTACCGTACTCCTGATCACACATTATATGGAAGAAGTAATCGACGCAGACAGGGTGATTGTCATGGATGGCGGAAAGATTGTCATGGACGGAACTCCGAAGGAGATCTTTTCCAGGGTGGACGAGCTTAAGAGCTACCGCCTCGATGTTCCTCAGGTGACGGAGCTGGCCTATGAGCTGAAGAAGAGCGGAGCCGCCTTGCCGGATGGAATACTCAGGAAAGAAGAGCTGATGGAAGCGCTGCTTCCGCTCTTAAAAGAGGAATAAAGATATGTCAATTAAGGTTGTAGATTTGAATTACACATACGGGGCGGGGACTGCCTTTGAGCAGCATGCCCTGAAGCATGTGGATTTTGAGATAAACGACGGTGAATTTGTCGGGCTGATCGGGCATACCGGTTCCGGTAAATCCACGTTAATCCAGCATCTGAACGGACTGATCCGGCCGACAAGCGGGGACATCCTATATCATGGGACGAGCATTTTCAGTGACGGGTATAAGATGAAGGAACTGCGGAGCAAAGTGGGGCTTGTTTTCCAGTATCCGGAGCATCAGCTATTTGAGGCCGATGTGTTTTCCGATGTCTGCTTCGGCCCCAGGAACCTGGGCTGCACGAAGGAGGAGACGGAGAAGCGGGCCAGACATGCGCTGGACCTCGTGGGTATGGATGAGAGCTTTTATGAGCAGTCTCCATTTGAGCTGTCGGGCGGACAGAAGAGGAGGGTGGCGATTGCCGGAGTGCTGGCTATGCGCCCCGAGATGATGATTTTGGATGAACCGACGGCGGGACTGGATCCGCAGGGCCGCGATGAAATACTCGACCAGGTGGAGAGACTGAACCGGCAGCACGGTCTTACTATTCTGCTCGTCTCGCACAGTATGGAGGACATGGCCCGCTATGTAGACCGGATCATGGTGATGAACCATGGGGAGAAGGTTTACGACGACACCCCGCGGGAAGTGTTTAAGCATTATAAGGAGCTGGAGGGCATGGGTCTGGCAGCTCCTCAGATAACGTATGTCGTGCAGGAACTCAGGGAGCAGGGAATCCCGGTGGATGATACGATTACGACCGTGGAAGAGGCAAGGGATGCAATTCTTAACCTCCTTCGGGAGAGGGGGAGGCTTACGTTATGATTAGAGATATCACGATCGGACAATACTATCCGGTAGATTCGGCGGTCCACCGCCTGGATCCGAGGACAAAGCTGTTCGGGACAATGATTTATATTATTTCGCTTTTTTTTGCTAATAACCTTTGGTGCTATCTGGCGGCCACCCTTTTTCTGGCCGTTGTGATCCGGGTGTCCAAGGTTCCCTTCAAATTTATTGTGAAGGGGTTAAAGGCGATTGTTTTCCTGCTGCTGATCAGCGTCAGCTTTAACCTGTTCCTGACGGAGGGGCGTGTGATTTTCCGCCTTGGTTTCCTGAAGATAACGGCGGAGGGGCTGAGCCTGGCTTTCTTTATGGGCCTGCGCCTGATGTACCTGGTTCTGGGGTCATCCATCATGACGCTGACTACGACTCCCAACCAGCTTACGGACGGTCTGGAGAGGAGCCTCGGATTTTTAAATAAAATCCACGTTCCGGTGCATGAAGTTTCGATGATGATGTCGATCGCACTTCGCTTTATCCCGATCCTGATCGAGGAGACGGATAAGATTATGAAGGCCCAGATGGCCAGAGGCGCCGACTTTGAGACGGGCAATCTGATGCAGCGGGCAAAGAGCATGATACCGCTTTTAGTTCCCCTGTTTGTTTCTGCATTCCGGCGGGCTACGGATCTTGCTATGGCCATGGAGGCCAGGTGCTACCGCGGCGGTGAGGGAAGGACGAAGATGAAGCCGCTTCATTATGAGAAGAGGGACATGGCGGCCTATGCCGTATTCATTGTCTATCTCGCGGCTGTAATTGCAATCCGTGTCGTCCTGTAGAAGAATTACGGCAGGAGATTGAGAGATGAGACGAATTAAACTGATTGTAGCTTATGACGGGACTGCCTACTGCGGCTGGCAGATCCAGCAGAACGGCGTAACAATAGAGGAAATATTAAACAAGGCTCTGACAGGACTTCTAAAGGAGCCTGTCGCCGTTATCGGTGCAAGCCGGACGGACTCCGGAGTCCATGCGAGAGGCAACGTGGCGGTTTTTGATACGGAAAGCCGGATCCCGGGCGATAAAATATGCTTCGCCCTGAACCAGCGCCTTCCTGATGATATTAGGATCCAGTCATCAGAGGAGGTTCCGCTCACATATCACCCGAGAAAGGCCAACTGCACGAAGACCTACGAGTACAAGATCATGAACCGGAAAATCAGTATGCCTTTGGAACGGCTTTACAGCCATTTCTGTTATTTTGATTTGGATGTGGACAAGATGAAGAAGGCCGCCGGATACTTAGTGGGGGAGCATGATTTTAAGAGTTTTTGCACAATCCGTTCCCAGGCGGAGGAGACGGTCAGGACGATCTACAGTCTGGATGTTGACAAGTCAGGAGATATGATTACAATCCGTATCAGCGGAAGCGGCTTTCTTTACAATATGGTCCGTATTATTACGGGAACACTTGTGAAGGTGGGGAGGGGAGTTTATCCCCCGGAGCATATGGAAGAGATACTTGAGGCCAGGAACCGGGCGGCGGCGGGGCCGACCATCCCTGCGGAGGGGCTGACACTGGTGAGCCTGGATTATGAGAAGGAGCTCCGGCCATATCTGGAGGGAGAGAACAGACATTGGCATTACGTCCTGGATCAGAGGGAAGTAAGTGAGGGCGGCCCGGCCCGCCTTACAATTTACCGCTGCGAGGATGAAGAGTTTGAGGGTGTTGTGAGGCGCGTGGTGCACCAGGCATACCGGAACGGCGCAAGGCGCGTGTCGGTAGAGGATGGCGAAAAAGAGCGGTTTTGTGACGGCGGCAGGTATGGATTATATATTGTAAAAGAAGATGGGGGATTCTGGATGTGCGATGAAGCCGGCCTGGATGACGGCGTCATCATGGGCATGAAACAGTGATTAAACGTGCAGAAGGAACCGGATGATAT
>CATWBR010000297.1 GCA_958349075.1 uncultured Clostridium sp. | reverse complement strand
CAAGTATATTATATAATAACCATGCGGCGTAAGGAGGTAAAATTTTGATGAAGAAATTTTTAGTATTAGCAGCATGCATGGTTCTGCTCAGCGGATGTACACAGAGCAACATTGTACAGCCGGATTCCGAGACTAAGATTGCGGATCCTAATTTCGATATGCAGGATGATATAGAGATTGACTGGACTCAGGTAAGTTCGGATGCAGAGGGTGTTTTTGAGGATAAGGCAACGTATCCTTACAGTGATGATTTTCACTTCCTTCTGGAACCGCAGAAGAAAGAAATCATGTTGGTGTGGGTTGTATCGGACGATTTCCCAACCAGCGAAATCAGAAATTATGCGGATAATCTGATTAAGGGATTCAATGATGTAGTTGCCACACAGGACTTCTCCATTGAGAAATCCAGCGACAATTCCTACGGAGGTCTTTGGAAGGATTATGGTATTTCCTTTGGAATTGCACCCGCAAGTACACAGGACGACGAGGAAACCTGGTTTATGAGCGGTAACTTTGGTGCAGGTGTGGAGTTTGTCCTCCCTGACACAACAGAGCTGGAGAAGAGTCTGGCCGAAGAGGGGAACGGAAATACAGAGGCTGCGGCAGGCAGCACAGAAACGCCGGAAACAACAGAATAGAATAAAAGAATGACTGTCCTACATGCGGGACAGATAAAAACAGGATGGAAGTTCCGGCAATGCCGGAGGTTCCATCCTGTTTTTGTATGGGAGAAACTTGCCTGAACAGAAAACTTGCCTGAACGGAGCCTGCCTGAACAGGAGCTTTCTGTCACAGGGCCTCAATGACAGGGGCTGAGACTATAGTTCACAGGCAGCATAAACGACAGGCGGGGCGCACTGCAAAACTCAATGTTTAGTCAACGGGAACCTGTCATAAAAGACTGCCGGCAGAAGGAACATGGCGGTTTCCATGGCGGGCAGGACAAACCGGGGATCCTGGGACGGGCAGGTAATCATGAGCATAGCCGTGATCAGAGCCGGAGGCAGCAGGCAGATAAGAAACTCCGGCTTTTGTTTAAGCAGTAAGACAACTCCCAGGAAAATCAGGATAAAGGCCCAGATACCTCCTCTGTAATAGAGAAAGGACAGGAGCGGCTGTTCTTCCAGATAATACTGAAGACCGCCCAGGTATTCTGTGATCGCTTTCTCCGTGGTGACGAGCTGCCGTCCTGCCAGATCCGGCCGATCTTCGGGAACATAGTAGCCAGCCGCGGTCCACTCATATCCGTCGGCCGGTCTTCCGATCTGCCACACAATCGAGGTGATGCGGAACAGGGCCGATGTCCATGCGGAGGGGGAGCGGAAGAGAAGCCGGAAATTGAGCTTCAGGATTTCGCGTCCGTACGCCTCATCCACACGGTAAATCCGTTCCTTTACGATTCTGGAATCCCTGGCCAGATTGTCCGCCCAGTAGGTATCCAGGTTGTAAGCGGCCACCCAGTCCCCGTACGGCATCATTTCCTCCATGAGCTGTCTGTCCCTGTCCGTGAACAGTTCGGGGTGGCCGGAGGCCAGATTGCCGATCAGATAGAGCGGAACCGTATATTTTACGTAGTCGGGATTCTTCTGCATGTGAAGAACGCCGTTTCCGTACACATCGGTAACCATGACAAAAGCAAGGCATGTAAATATGGCGGAGACGATCACTTTTTTCCACTGCCTGTTCTTCTTCAGGAAGAAATAAACGGCCAGCACGAGCAGAGGAAAGACCGTTGTCACAATCCCCATGTGGCGGAAGAGGGAAATGCCGATGGAAAACAGGGTAATGAGAATGAAATCTTTTTTTCCACGTTCCTTATGCCGGAGAAAGAGGTAGAGCTCCGCGCAGAATCCCAGCACACACATGGAATAGAGGACATCCTTATACATGATTCCCAGATACATCAGGGGGACGAAGATCACCAGGTTTGCAATCCGGTAAAGATTGACCGCCCGGGCAGAGCCGGTACAGCGGTACAGGATGCCGCATATCAGGTGGAAGGTCAGCAGCCATAATACTGTCTGGACGATACAGGATGCAAACGGATGAAAGGCCACAGGGGACGCCAGAAACATACACAGCCTGACAAAGGTCACATAACCGATGGGATGCCAGTCACTCCAGTTGCGGGCCATGATGCCGTCGTATACCGTCATCGCATCGGGTGACGGACGGAACGGATAATTAGCGGCCAGGAAGAGGATTGCTGCGGCAATGTAGAACGGCATGAGACGGTAAATGCGCCGGTCGTCTTTTAAACTGCTGTAACATACTGAAGTTTCTGAATTCCCTTCACTGCCCCTTAATACAAAGTACTCCAGGAAAAAGTAAATGACGATAAAGGAAGAGCCTGTCAGATACGTTACGTAGAGCGTGGTTAACGGCAGCGAGGAGGCCAGAAGAGGACTTCTGATGACTTCGGAAACCGAAAGCATGAACAGAAAGAGGCCGGTTAAAAGTAAAGCCGGAATTTTGCCTGACCTGCCGTAAAGACCGGGCAGAGTTTTTTTTATTATGAGATAGCAGGCGCCTGCACAGGGAATCAGTGAAATAACCAGCGTCTGGTTGACCCGTTCCGGGGCTGAAAAAAGTATCAGGGAAGCAAATATTGTAAAAAGGCATAAAAAAACAGCTTTGCAAGCTTTCTGTTGGAATTGCGTCATAACATTCTCCTTGGATGCATTTACCGCACCATCGTCTATGTATCTTGTATTCTTTCGCCATTGGACAGAAAAAGCCCTGCCTGTTTCAGGAAACAGGCAGGCCGCTGTGGTATGAATAATTACCAAGTTCATTTAAAAGGATGGATAAATCCTGTTTATCGAGGGGGACGGGGCTGGTGATGCAGGAATTGAGCAGATAGTAAACATTACTGCACTTTGCCAGCGTCTGGTGGAACAGATCCACGAACGATGCGGTCGAGGCAAGGGACCGCTTCCATGGATTGCACCACGGTTCATGATCCAGATTGCAACTGTTGCGGTAGTTGGATATGGTGTCGGTCACCAGCTTCGCGGACGCAATAGGCTGCTTTAAAAACAGGGATTCAATGAATTCGATGCTGTTCTTCTTAAGCCCGGATTTGTCGGCCAGAGTGCGGCAGCCGAACCGGATCGCCCATACCGAACGGTGCACCATAGCAGGAGTTACCTGAAAGTTGTTGCGGTAAGTGACCGGATAATATGTTTCATTGATGCAGGAGGACAAAAAATGGGAAATAAACTGTATCTCCTGGCCATTTAAGCAGATGCTGGCTGTCTGGTTGAATTCAGACGGTTTTTTCTGTTTATATTTCCACAGAAGGATGGCATCCAGTTCATTCTCAAGGGCGGCATGAAGACCGTGGTTCTTGGACGTGGGTTCGTTGATATCGTAGCCGATCCTGCCGTAGATAAACGGATGGCAGATGGAATCGGCAACATAATGGTTGATAAAACCGGCAAAATAGGCCAGAGCCTCCTCCTTCTGCTGTCTCGACTGTATCAGGCCGATGTGGCGCAGGCAGCAGTCAAAAAACTGGCTGACCTGGTGTTCATGCATATAGGAACCCACATTCCTGTAGTCCTGATGACGGAGAATGGGGATATTGTAAAAAAACATATCCGGCCCCTGGAGGCCAAGCTGATAAAGCCAGCGGTATTTGGCAACAATGTGTTTTAACTGAGAGTTCGGCATGTCGTTGTATGCCTTCATTCCGAATATATAGTGGGTAGTAAAACCTGGCATGAAAAATACCCTCTTCCATTTTTATTTTTGTTAATAACGATGGTCTGTGCACCGTGCAGGCAGAAGATCGCAGATTTGAATTATAAGTCCGTGCATTGTGATTCTCGTTGCGGATGGCCGTCTATATGACAGTATGTCCATTCCGGGAACTTAAACTCCCGGTAAAGTACGGTGACGTAAGCGCCCGTCTTTCAGCAGTTGCTGCTGAAACCGGATTGCGCAGATATAATGTCCGCTTCGTGAACATTATATCATATTCCTTCCCGGATTGCGATAGAGTTTGTGCATAAGGAGCTGGAAACAAGAATAAAAAGATACAGAGAATGGAAATTTTGCGGCGGTGAAATGGAGATTGTAAAAGTAATCCATGATCTGGTATGGGGACCATGGCTTTTAGTGTTATTTTTAGGAACGGGAATTTTTTACACATTCAAATTGAAGGGATTTCAGATTTTTCATTTCCGGTACTGGTGGAAGGCCACGGTGGGAACGCTGGGAGGAGGCGGGGAGGAATCAAAATCCCAGATGGCGACGGCCTGCACGGCTCTGGCTGCCACGGTTGGGACGGGAAATATCGCCGGTGTGGCAACGGCCATCGCCGCGGGGGGACCGGGTGCCGTCTTCTGGATGTGGGTGTCGGCCTTTGTCGGGATGGCGGCCGCGTATGGGGAAACTTATCTTGGCATTAAATACAGATACAGAGGGCCGGACGGCCAGTATATCTGCGGCCCGTTTGTCTATCTGGAAAAGGGGCTGAAGAGCCGGAAGATGGGGCTTATCTATGCATTTTTCTGTGTCCTGGCATCGCTGGGAATGGGGAGCATGGTGCAGGCTAACTCAATTTCAGACAGCTTTACCTATGCTTTTTCTCTCCCCCCTTTGATAACCGGGCTTGCGGTGACCGTGCTCACGATGGCGGTGATTTTTGGAGGAATCGGAAGGATATCCGAAGCGGCCAGCAGACTGGTGCCGTTTTCTGCCTGTCTATATATGTTTTTATGCGGAATCGTTATTTTTAGCTGTTATGACCGGGTGCCCGGAGTGTTTGCCGAAATTGTGAAAGAGGCCTTTAATGTCAAAAGCGCCGCGGGAGGCGCGGCCGGTTACGGGATGGCAAAAGCGCTGAGTTACGGAGTGGCCAGGGGCGTCTTTTCCAATGAGGCGGGACTGGGAAGCCTGGCGGTGCTCCACGGCTCGGCCGGGAAGACCACGGCCGGCGAGCAGGGAATGTGGGCGATTTTCGAGGTGTTTTTTGATACGATTATCAGTTGTACCCTGACGGCCCTTGTAATTCTCTGCATTGCAGGAAAGAGCGGGGCGGCCGGCACACTGTTTTATGCCGACGGGCAGACCGACGGCAGCGCAATGATTGCGGCCTGCTTCTCTCAGTGCTTCGGAGCGGCCGGAGGGTATCTGACTGCCGTGTCCATGGCTCTGTTTGCCTTTGCCACGATTATCGCCTGGTTTTATCTGGGAAGGCAGGCCGTGGCCTATCTGACGGAACATTCCGGGGCAGGCCGGATATTTTTATTTTTTTATGGGTTTGTGTACCTGAATGCGGTATTTTTTGGATGTGTGGCGAAATTGGAGCTGGTGTGGAACCTCTCCGATGTATTCAACGGCCTGATGGCGGTTCCGAACCTCGTCGGAATTCTGCTGCTGTCAAAAGAGGTAAAATCACCGTTACATAGTAAATAGTACCAGGGTATCCCTAGAGCGTGTTTGAAAATTCATTTCCGCCATCTGCACGCCCCACTTCGCGGCATATTTGCCCCCAATTCAGTCAGCGTAGCCCACTACGCCTCCTTCATCGGGGACGAATCTCCCACAAAGTGTGACGCACAGCTGACGAAAAGCAATTTTCAAACACGCTCTAGTAACCCGCACGTTTTGCAGGCTGGTTACCGATTTAGACAAAACAAAATGCCTCTCCAGCAGTGAGAGGCATTTTGATATTTGAAAAAGGGAGGAGAGCTGATACTTAAATCAGCTCGATATTATGAAAAAAATCTTGTAAGCATTGTTTGTTTGCTATGTTTATAGTATATGGGGGAAAGATGAAGAAATAATGTTAATTATGTAAAAGGTTTTTTAATGATTTGTGAACGAGATATGAACA